>CALZLE010000455.1 GCA_945788205.1 uncultured Desulfuromonadales bacterium | reverse complement strand
CAGGTTTCTCTGGATCGTACGATATTTTCTTTGTGCAGGGAAAAACTCACTTGGTTATTCTCGGTCTTTCTTTTTTGATCGTTGTCGGTTTCGCTCTGGTGGTTAATTTAAAGCAGGATTATGAATCCTTCTTTTATCGAAATATTTTTTTCAGATGGACTGTTTATTATAGTCTTACCCTCTTTATCCTGTTTGGTGGACAACATTTCTCCCCTAAAACTTTCGTTTATTTCCAATTTTAAGATGAAGAATGAAAATACTTTTTTATAAAATAATTATTTTTGTCCTGCCTATCTTTTTGCTGCTGGCCTACTTTGAATATAATTTGAGGTCTATGGACAACAGCTATCTTAAGAAAAGGATCTATTTAGAGAAAAATATTGAATCCATTGAAGTCCTCATTATTGGCTCCTCCCATGCGAACTCTGGCATTGATCCCGAAGTGTTTGGTCAAAATATCTTTAATATAGCGAATTCAGCACAAGATTTTTTTTATGATTTGAAAATAATGGAAAAATACATTGATAAATTAGGATCAATTAAAACTGTTATTATTCCTGTGTCTTATCACTCCTTTGAATATCGTATTTCTAATGGTCTGGAGCCTTGGCGTTGTTTTTATTATAGTCTTTACTTTGGGATTGAAAGCGATTCTTCAGTGAACGATTTTGATTTAAGAAATTACAGTGCATTTGCTTTATGGGAACCATTAAGGTCTCTCGGGCATGCATTTGAAGGTTTTCGTGGTGATACTCAATATATGAGTCTTTCAGGTTTTATGCCCACTGAAAATAAGGGATTGGCAGTTTTGAAAGATGAGATAAATGAAAAATCAGGGAAACTTAGGGTGAAACAGCAGCATCATTTTATGAAGGAAGAAAATTGGAGCTTTAACGTTGATAATTTGAATAATCTATTCTCTTTATTGAGATCTAAAAATATTGATGTGATCTTGATCACGACACCAGTCACTACAACCTTCTACCAAAATATTTCCAAAGCAAAATGGAGCCGCACTCAACGAACCATTCAGGCTATGTGTGATAATTTTGATCTGAAATATTATAATTACTTTTTCGATAAACGATTTTCCTTGGCCGATTTTTCGAATGACGATCATCTCAATGTTGATGGTGCTAGAAAACTAACTCGAATTCTGAAGAGTGATGTGTTAGGGCAAATGTAATTTGAAAATTAAAATTTTACATATTCTTCATGCCTTGGGAGTTGGGGGGCTTGAAAACGGGGTGGTTAATTTAGTCAATCACTTGGACTTCGAGCAGTTCGAGCATGAAATCTGTTGTGTTACTCAATCAGGAGCGATGGCTCAGAGATTGACTCGACGCGTTAAAATCCACGAAATCGGTAAAGGGGCAGGGAGGACCTATCTCTTGCCGCTGCGGATTGCTGCTCTGATCCGCAAAGTTCATCCCGATATTGTTCACACGCGCAACTGGGGCACGATCGATGGAGTTATCGGAGCGCGTCTGGCCGGCGTGAAAAATGTTGTCCACGGCGAACACGGCCGTGAGGCAACCGACCCGAACGGAGCTAACTATCGTCGACAAATATTTCGTCGCCTTTTGGCTCCTGCCATTTCTCGTTTTGTTACTGTGTCCTCCGACCTTGAAGAATGGCTCGTTAAGGATGTTGGGGTGTTGCCGTCAAAGGTTCGGCAGATTATCAACGGTGTGGATACCGCGAAATTCTTTCCCGCTGTTAATAGACGCGAGGTTAAAAGAAAGTTCGGATTTACCGATAGCAGGGTGCTTGTTGGTATTGTTGGGCGACTGGATGCAGTTAAGGACCACCCTACCTTGATAAAGGCAATTCACGCCCAAGCGCAATCTATTCACTTGTTGATTATCGGTTCTGGCCCTATGGAGGAAAACCTTCGGTCTCTGGTTGCTCAACTAAAAATAGATAGTAGAGTTTCATTCTTGGGTGTGCGCAGTGACATTCCTGAATTGATGAAGGCTATGGATGTCTTTGTACTGCCTTCTATCGCTGAGGGGATTTCCAATACTATACTTGAAGCAATGTCGAGTGGCTTGCCGGTCGTTGCCAGTCGGGTAGGGGGAAATCCGGAACTTGTCATTCCAGGCGAAACAGGAGAGTTGTTTGAGGCAGGGAAGTTTGAGGAATTGGCCGGAATTCTTTCAACCTATTGCTCTGACCCTGCTTTGATTGAATTGCATGGACACCAAGGTCGGGCTCGGGTTGAAGAGTATTTTTCTCTCGATGTGATGGTTCAAAAGTACGCTGAGATGTACCGATCGTTGGTGGCTAAATGATTCATTGGGCGGATTTGTTTTTGTTTAGATCTTAGAGCCGCGTAAATCAGATTTGATCCGCGATCCATTTAGTTTTTATTGCTTATTCAGTAATTCGAGGGTTCTCTTGAATTTATTAACTTACACAATCTTCTGGTGCATGTCCTTTTTTTTTCTGGCAAACACAGCTTGGGGTGGAGTTCCCGGGGATAAGGCTTCTCCAGCTCAGGTTCTAGTGATTTATAACGCCGATTGGGATAAAGACGGCGCAGGGTCAGAGCCTGGACAGGATTCCAGAGAGGTCGCTGATTATTATGCTCAGATGCACACTGATCCCCTAACCGGGAAGAAACCTCATCTGCTCGGTCTGTCCTGCGTTCACTGGCAAAAGAAACATCTCAATGAATGGAAAATAAACGAAGACAGTCAAGACAATAAAAATGGTTTGATTTATAAAGGGAAAGGCTCAACCCCAGAAGATCCGAACTGGGTTCGCGACTCCAGAAGCGTTGAAATTACAATCCCTGAAAACAATACTGATTGGGACTCACTGGTGATTCGTTGTCGATCTGATATCACCGGCGAGGAACAGGTGCTCTACCGACACGGCAAGAGAGTGGGCGATGTTTCTGTCCAGGTCTCTGGACCCCCGCGAGGCCGTTATTGGAACCGGAGTTTTCCTCTTGTAGAACCGGGAAAAGGGCGATGCTTTCGGTTAGATGCCTCAATGGCTTTTTCCGGGCCAGTTACGGTGTTTTTGGCGGTCAAAGATCTGGAGGGGAACCCCCTCAAGGACATTAATCTGAAGTATTTTGACCGTCAGGACTTTGAATACACAATCACTGGCCCTGATGGTAAATCAGATGAAAAAAATCTTAACGAGGATGTTCTTCTTCCCGTCAAAAAATATCTTGAGGATCCAGCCAATGCCTTGCCAGACGGAACCCTGCTGAAAAATCATATCCTTTATGTTGTCTTGGTGCATGGCATGCCCTACTCGGGCAACAGCGTTTTTGGTATCGAACATGGCGCTACTCCCAATCCGGCAGATCATGGTGTTTCAGGTTCTCTGGAGCAACGCCTGCAGACCCTGTATTACGGCTGGGATACTCATTTTCAACCGCCGATTATATCCATGTATATGAGCGGAGGGCCGGATTACAAGGATGGAGTGGCAAACCATATCATAACCACTGGGCTGCGCATGCAACTTACCGGCAGGCGCTGGAACCCTTACATCCACCCGGACACTTATTCTTTTCTTCACAATAATAACAAAACACCTCCGTCTTTTTTTCCTGTTGCTCCCTTACAGGAGCGAAGAAAGAACTTACCACCTCAATACTTTGCCTATGGCGTGACCCGTATTGATGGATCTGACGCGGAAGAAGCCAGACAGATCATCGATTATTCGCTTTATGCCACCCGGTATCTTCGCCCTGAGATGGATTGTAACGTTCGCCAGCGGTTACGTGGTGAGGGGAGTGGGGCTTTGCAGGATCTTCCTGCCCGGATGGCTAAAGTCGAGAAAGAAAACCTGTGGGGGAAAAAGGAACTTGAAACTCTAGGGTTTGTCGTTTATTCGGAAACCGGAGGAGACGGTCTTCCGTTTCTGGTCCAGAGTACTGGAGACGGTTCCTGTCTGGTGGAGCCGAAGTGGAGTGAGGCTGGCTTTTATCCCGGGGGGATGGGGCGTCGGGTGATCAGCGGAAATGGCTGGAACAGCAAGAAGGCCGAGATCTGGCAGTATCTGGAACGCGGTGTGTCTGTATCTGCCTGTGGAGCGCCAGTCTTTGGAGGAGGGCCCCATATTACCAACGCGACTTTTTGGGATAACAGAATCCTAATGCGCTATCTTTTTCGGGGGAAGGATCTGGGAGAAGCCTTTCTGCTTTCTACCATGTATGTCAACTGGTCCACTTCTCTAATTGGCGACCCATTGCTGAATCCGGATCTCAACAAAACTGTTATTGATCGAAAGCCTCCGGTAGTTTCCCCTAGCGCCATTATCATGGAGATGAGCCATGACATGGAAAAATACCAGGCCTCCTTCAGAACGAGTCTTGACTATGATCCCGAGAACCCTGAAGTTGTCAGGATGGTGGTTCGTTGTGAGGATAGAGAAAAGCACGTGTTCCAGGCGAGCTCTTCCCTCTATTCTCGGCGCCCTGAGATCCGCTTGGCGGAGTTACCTCCAGGGAATTCCTTTAACTGTGAAATCTCTTTTGACGACCCTTACGGAAATATCTCAGAGGTCGTTCCTCTGGTTTTTCAAACGAAAAAAATCACCTGGGCTGGCAAACTCTGGAAGGGCACTGTAGATGTCATCAAGGATATTGAACTGAATTAGCGAGAGGAAGTTTATGGAATACCCCGTAAATAAAAAAAAGCTTCTGGTGACATTGACCGGGGGAGGGTTCCTGTGGGAAGCAAAATCTTTAATTGAGGGTTTGGGGGACGGTTTTCACTATCACTTTGTGACGACCCACGACTCTCCGGTGGGACCGGGGGACGTCATTCCTCAAGATAAGGTCTATACGATCTCGCGCGTTACAAGTATGTGTGATAAAAATTTTATCAAAAAAATAAGGAATTTTATTCTATGCTTACGGGACTCATATCGGGTGATCACGAAAGTAAAACCGGACGTCATTATCTGTATCGGCACCTCTATTGCCGTGCCTCTGTGTTTGTGGGGGAAACTGTTGGGTAAAAAAACTGTTTATGTCGAAAGCATTACCCGTGTATCCCAAGCGTCCTCGACCGGAAAAATCCTTAGTTTTTTCCGACTTTGCGATCGACATTATGTGCAATGGCCGGAGGCCGAGAAGCTTTACAAAAACGCTGTTTACGGCGGTACGGTTCTGTGATGCTGGTTACGGTGGGCACGACATTGGTTTTTGATGAATTGATTCGTGCTGTTGACCAGATGGTTGCCGACGGTGTGATAACGGTTCCTGTAACCTGCCAGATAGGTAACGGATCATATCTCCCTCTTCATTGCGAGTACTTTCGGTTCAAACCGAATCTGGATGAGATCATTCAAGAAGCCACTATGGTTATCGGCCACGGGGGGACTGGGACCGTATTGGGTCTTCTATCGGAAAAGAAGAAGTTTATTGCCGTGGCTAATCCACTTGGGGCTCATGACCATCAGGCGCAGTTCCTTGAACGTCTTAGTCGGGCGGTTTCGATCCTGTGGACCCGGGATCTCCAGGAGTTGCCCGACTTGATTTGGAGGGCAGAAACATATGAAGTTCGTCCCGTAACGGGAATGCGCCTTGCGGATGATCTCGGGGCATATCTCAAAGGGTTATGATGATTATTGAGGGAGGGAACATTGACGCATACTATGGACACTGTAATCAATAAATCAATAGCTGAGCATCTTGCGCTTACTGAAAGGGTGCGGACCGAACTGGCCGTGCCGCTTGGCGTCTGTGCGCAACGGTTGCTCGATTGTTTGCGCAACGGTGGCAAGATCATTGTCTGTGGCAATGGCGGTTCAGCTGCCGATGCCCAGCATTTTGCTGCTGAACTGGTTGGCCGGTTCGAGTTGGAACGTCGCGGTCTGCCGGCCATTGCCCTGACGACCGACACTTCTATTTTAACGGCGGTTGGCAATGACTATGGCTTTGAGCAAATTTTCTCACGCCAGGTCGAAGCATTGGCAAGTTGTGATGATCTGCTGATCGGGATTTCGACCAGCGGCAACTCCGGGAATGTTTTGCTGGCGTTGCAAAAGGCAAAAGACATCGGCTGTGTCACTCTGGGACTGACGGGCCGCGATGGCGGTAAAGTAGCTGCTGAAGCTGATTTTGCTCTTGTTGTTCCCTGTGAAAGGACGGCGCGGATTCAGGAGATGCATCTGCTGCTTATTCATATTCTTTGTGAGTTGATTGATGCCAGGCAGACTGCTTATTCACAGGATATTTGATGAAAAAATATACTCCCCTTGACCTTGCTGGTATCAGTACCTGTTCCATCAAGACCCGTGACAAAAAGGTCAATATTGCCGAAAGTTTTACCGAAGAACCACAGGCCGGGAGCTCATTTGGTGATTTTTTTCCAGCCTGCCTGACTTGCTCGAAGCTGAAGCCTTGCGCGGAGTGGTTTCTGCCGTGATGAACGCCCACCGTCGCGGTAGACCTGTCGTCTTGGCGATGGGTGGGCATGTCATCAAATGTGGTTTGCAACTGGTGCTGAAATAATTGGTTGATTCGGGAATTATCACTGCTGTGGCGATGAACGGTTCCGCTGTGATTCATGATTATGCGGTGTCTCTGGTCGGGGCGACCTCCGAGGATGTCGGTGCCGTTTTGCAATCGGGCGACCTCGGTTTTTCCGAAGAGGCCGGTGGTGGTATGAATAATGCCCTACGGATCGGACAGGCGCAGGGGCTCGGGTTTGGCGAGTCTATTGGGCGGGCGATAATCGACAGTGATCATCCATATCAGGATTTCAGCCTGCTGGCAAACTGCGTTCAAAAGCAGATACAGGTAACGGTTCATGTTGCTCTCGGTACCGATATTATCCATCAGCATCCGCATGCCGATGGTGCGGTGATCGGTGAACTGTCGATACTCGATTTTCGACTGCTTGCTTCGGTGGTTGCTGATCTCGGTGATGGCGGAGTCTGGATGAATGTCGGTTCGGCGGTGTTGCTGCCAGAAGTCTTTCTCTAAGCGTTGTCGATAGCACAGAACCTTGGCCATAGGGTCGATAACTTCAGTACGGCAAATTTCGATATGATTCAACACTACCGTCCACTGCAAAATGTCGTACAACGACCAACCTCGGGTCAAGGGCGTGGCTACACCATTACCTGCCATCATGAAATCAATATCCCCTTGTTGGCTCATGCGGTGTTGGATGGGTTGCGCAGCGAGGAGCAGGGATGAACCGGCAGCAGATTGAGCAGTTGCTTGCGTCGATTGCTGGCACCCGAATCCTGGTGGTTGGTGATTTGATTCTCGATGAATACATCTGGGGGAAGACCTCGCGAATCTCTCCTGAAGCGCCGGTACAGGTTGTTGAGGTGGTGCGTGATGAGTTAAGACTTGGCGGCGCCGGGAATGTTGTTAATAACCTACTCTCTCTTGGCTGTAAGGTTTCTGTTGCTTCGGTTGTTGGTATCGATGATGACGGACAGAAGATCATCGGTTTATTGCGTCAGCAGGGTGTCTCTGTCGATGGTATTCATCAAGCTGAAGGACGCAAAACCAGTCGGAAAAGCCGTGTTCTTGCCAGTCAACAACAGATGTTGCGGATCGATCGGGAAACGACCGATGAAATCACCGAAATGCAACAAGGTCTTTTATTCGATTATGTGAAGCAAAACCTGCCGAATGCTGGTGTCGTACTCATTTCGGATTATTTGAAGGGGGTTCTGGCTCCCGCTCTGTTGCAGCAGGTTATTGCCCTTTGTCGTCACGTTGGGGTTCCGGTTGTCATCGATCCCAAAGGTTCAGATTACAGTCGTTATCGTGGCGCGACATTGCTGACCCCGAACCGGCGGGAAGCAGAGGTTGCCACCGGGATCGAAATTAGTGATGAGACTTCGTTGCTCATAGCCGGAGCAATGCTATTGGATGTTCAGCAGCTTGAAGCGCTGGTGTTGACCCGGAGTGAAGAGGGGATGAGTCTGTTTGCTGCTGGTGGCAGCGTCGAACATTTGCCGACCGAAGCTCGGGAGGTGTTCGATGTTTCCGGTGCCGGGGATACGGTTGTTGCGGTCATTGGTGCAGCCCTGGCGGTTAATTCTGGATTGAGTGTTGCGGCAAAGCTGGCTAATCTGGCTGCCGGGATTGTGGTTGGCAAGCTGGGAACATCGACGGTGACCGCCGCTGAAATTATTGCAGACCATGCCCGACGCAATCGCCAGTCTGACGGTAAAATCTTGCCCCGTGATGAACTGGTCGCAGTCCTTGAGTCCTTGCGCTCTACTGGCAAGAAGATCATTTTTACCAATGGTTGTTTTGATCTGCTGCATGCCGGGCACGTAAAATATCTGCAGCAGGCGCGGAATCTCGGTGACCTGCTGGTTTTGGGCCTGAATTCGGATGATTCGATCCGCCGGCTTAAGGGTCCGAAACGTCCTCTTCTGGAAGAAGCGGAACGGGCACAGATCCTGGCTGCCCTTGACTGTATCGACTATCTGGCGGTTTTTGACGAGGATACCCCGCTTGAACTGCTGCAAACGATCCGGCCTCAGATTCTGGTCAAAGGGGGGGATTATCTCCCGGATGAAGTCGTCGGCAAGGATTTAGTAGAAAGTTATGGTGGCCGGGTTGAGTTAATTCATTTTGTTGATGGCAAGTCGACCACCAATATCATTGACAAGATTTTGAGTACATACCGGGATTAAGGTTGTTGAATTCGCTCGATAATTTTGTCTAAATTTGTGGATGGACAATGTCTGAGGGAGCAATTATGGAAATCAGTCGAAGGCCTCTCTTGGTTATACTATTTACATATTTAGGTTTTGTTGTTTACGGAAGCTTGATACCGTTTCGATTTCGGCAGATCTCTCTTGAGGAGGCCTGGATTCAATTCTGTCATATACCCTATTTGCAGTTGGGTATTGCTTCACGCGCTGACTGGGTCGCCAACATTTTGCTCTACCTGTTACTGAGCTATTTAAGTGCGCTCTGGTTAATTGATCGGGAGGAGCAGACTGAGACGAAATGGTTCAAATTCATGATCATCTTGTCGGGGTGTTTCTTCTTGGCGGTATCTATTGAATTTGTACAGATTTTTTTTTCACCCAGAACGGTGTCACTGAATGATCTGATTGCTGAAACTCTGGGAACGATTGCGGGGCTTGCACTTTGGGGGGGAGTTGGAGGCCGGGTCTCCCTGCTTTGGAAGGATATTTTGAGTAACGGTCCCCGAGCGTTAGTGGCTGCATTGCTTCTTTTTACCTTCGGCTATCTGACACTCTGTCTTTTTCCATTTGATTTTCTGGTTTCATCAGACGAGCTTGCGGCCAAGCTTTCCGGTCCCCTTTGTGGTTTTTTTCAGGCTGAAGCGTCACAGCAGGGGATCATCAGGGTTCTTTTCCGATTTTCCTCCGAGTTGCTATTGGCAATACCGTTTGGTTTGTTCTTTGCCATGCGTAAACGGGCTGTCAACAATATGTTACTGAGTGCACTAATCTTTGGCGGTATCCTTGGGCTTACAATAGAGACGCTGCAGCTGTTTGTGGCGTCTGGCGTTAGTCAGGGTGTTTCCGTTGTTTCACGAATTACAGGTTTCGGGTTAGGACTTTATCTCCACAAGTGGGCGCAGGCAGGAATTTTGTCGGTTCCAAGAAGGTATATCCGTCCTGTTATCTTTGCGGGGCTGGTTCCCTACTTGTTGGCGGTGCTTCAGTTAAGTGGTTGGCTGACAACGGACTGGGTTGGTATTAAATCGGGCCTGGCCAAGTTTGATGGCCAAATGTTGCTCCCTTTTTATTACCATTATTTTTCAACGGAGACTCAGGCGGTACTTAGCGTGTTTTTCAATGTTGCTCTCTACCTTCCCGTCGGGTTCTGCTTTTGGGCCTGGAATTATTCATTACAACAGCGTGGGCGAACTGTTGTCGCGGTTTGGGCGGGGGGGGTGTTTTCTTTTTTTATCGAGACCGGCAAACTGTTTATTGTGGGAAAACATCCTGACTTTACAAACGTTTTTCTGGCTGTCGGAGCTGTATTTTTCAGCTATTGGTTGTTAGACTGGTGTTTGAAACTGTCAAGTGTTTTGACCTGTAATTTCACCTCAAAAGCATCGGCTATTGTCGAGGAGCTTTGAGGGGTCTCGATGAGGCGGAAATCCAGGATACCTTGGTTGGCTTTCCTCATTTTTTCGGGGACGTAAGTTTTATAACAATTTTTAACAGGAGGTTCAGTTATGATGCGGATTGTCTTTTTGAGTTTATTGTTGCTGGGGGTAATCCTCGGTGATGCAATTGGGGCCTGCCCGGGAAGCCGGATTGGTAATCAACCAGATGAACTGAATACCTTTATTAGTGACACATTGGTTTGCGGCACCGCAATTTCTGGAAATGATAAATGGCAGGAGGAACACCGTAGCTCTGGTGTCCTCTGGGAGCGTGCTCAAGGCCCTGGTGATCCTGTCGACCCGTCCCACCAGATTGGCACATGGGATATTGAAAACAGGGGAGTGGGTAACCAGACTGATGATTGGGTCTGCTATAACTATTCTGGAGGAAGTCGGTATTGTTTCCAACTCAAGAATCAAGCAGGGACAACTTTCTTTTGCGATGTATCTGACAACCGGGTTGCGACAGCGGTAATTCACAGTATTTCTGGTGTCTGCAGTTTTTAATCTGGACATTTGGAGTTGTAGGCTTTTATCGATTTTGAATAATCAGGCGGGCCTCATGAGCGACGGGTGTTCCACGTGTGAACCAGGGGGCTTGTAATTTTCTCGCAGGGCGAGACATGTCATGCTCGGAGGGAGAATGAGTCTCAGGGGCAGTCTTTTACGTAATTTTGGGGCTGGCCTGCTGCTGTGTCTGACGGTATGGGGGGTCGCAAGTTCCCCCTTCGCCAGAGTCTGGTTTCCCCTCGGTGTAGGTTTCTACTTTTTTGCCCTTTGGCGGTCCCCTTTGCTCTGGCTTTTTGTCATCCCAGCGCTACTGCCGGTACTCGATTTGTCTCCTTGGTCGGGCCGGTTTTTTTTCGGAGCGTTCGACTTTGTCGTGTGGGGAACCTGGGCGGTTCTTCTCCTGAAGCCTTCAGGACCTGAATTCCCAAGGTCGAGGCTCCCGGCACCCGCGCTATGGTTGGCCGGTCTTCTGGCGGCCAGTTTCCTGATCAGTGCTTTTGTCGGGCTGCTTCCTTTACAACCCCTTGATACCAACGCTTTTTCCAATTACTACAGTCGCTACAACAGCCTGCGCGTTTTTAAAGGGGTTTTTTATGCATGGGGGTTCTTTCCCTTTCTTCGGTCGGGTTTGGATAGTCGGGCAAGGTTTGAGCGTTATTTTCTTCCCGGGATTATAGCCGGCCTTTGCGGAGTCGGTGTTGTTGCCCTTTGGGAACGTCAGATTTTCACCGGTCTGTTTAATTTTTCTATCGATTTCCGAATAACCTCGACGTTTTATGGAATGCATATCGGCGGCGCATATCTAGAAGCTTACCTGGCCGTAGTTTTGCCCTTCGTGGCTGGATGTTTTTGCTTATTGAAAGGAATTCGCTGGTATTGGGTCGGGATTGTGGCGCTGGGACTTGGTCTGTATACCGAGCTCATGACCTTTAGCAGGATCGGCTATTTTTCCTTTGGAGTGTCTGCAGTTATTTTATTCTCAGCGCTGCTCTATATCTATTCCAAGAAGGCTAAGGTTGTTTTCGCATCATGCTGGGTTTTATTCTTGGTAATTCTCCTGGCCGTTCCGGTTCTGCGAGGTAATTATATACAAGACCGTTTTGCAAAATCTGTGCAGGATGCAGAAGTCCGCTTTTCTCATTGGAAAGGTGCCCTGAACATGATGGATGAGAACTGGGGGGCGCGACTGTTCGGGATGGGCCTTGGGAGTTACCCCCGAACTTATTTTCAGACGCATTCTGGAAAAATCGGGCCTTCCAGCTATTCGTATGTGAAGGAGAATAACAATACTTTTTTGCGTCTTTCCTCTGGCGATCCGCTTTATCTCGGCCAAAAGGTTTCGCTTCAACCTTTTCAAAATTATACGCTAAAATTGGATCTTCGCAGCCAGAACGAAATGGCTATATTGAACATTCCCGTTTGTGAGAAATCGCTACTTCATTCCTTCGACTGCAGGTGGTTGAAACAAAAAGTCGGAAACACGGACGGCCAATGGAGGACCTTCGGACAGACCTTTACTTCCGGAACGATGGGAGAGGGAAATTCCTTGTTCCAGGGGGCCCCGGTTGAGTTGGCTTTTTACAACGGAATTAAAGACACGAATGTCGATATTGACAATGTTTATCTTATCGATGAAGCAGGAACCGACCTTCTTCAGAATGGAGACTTTTCCAGAGGCAACGATTTCTGGTTTTTTACTATCGATAACCATTTACCCTGGCACATCTTTAACCTCTGGATTCATCTGATTTTTGAAAGTGGCTGGATTGGATTTCTTCTTTTTAATTGTTTCGTTGGGTATACGATCTTTCATCTAGTTAAAGGAATTCTTCGAAAGGATCCACTCGCTGCAATATTACTTGCCTCCATCGGCGGTTTTTTGATTGTTGGAATCATTGGGAGCCTGTTTGATTCCCCCCGTATCAGCCTGCTTTTCTTTTTTATATCCTTTGTTTCCCTACTGACTCCCACCGCTGGAGTTGATAGGGGATATGGAGTCACAACTCTTGTCGACAGCTGAATTCGCTTCAGGAATAAACCGATTAGTATTAATCTTAACTGGTTATCCAATTGACTCAATGTTGAATGGGTTAACGGAAAATCCTAACATTAACAATGAT
>CALZLE010000454.1 GCA_945788205.1 uncultured Desulfuromonadales bacterium | reverse complement strand
TTTTAATTCAGATTTGAGGGATAATTAGATGTCTTCACACGCAATAATTTATACACCGCTATTGGCGGTGACTCTGCTGTTTTTCTGCTGGAGTCTGTATCGGCGTTTGAGCTTGATAACGCTGGGGAAAACCTCCCACAATTTTGTAGGCTTTGGAACCGGACTGCGCGAAATGCTGGTCAATGCTTTTGCCCAGAAGCGGGTCTTGCGCAAGTCGTTTGGTTTTAATCATTTGGTTATCTTCTGGTCGTTTATGGTTTTGCTGCTCGCGAACGGCGAGTTCGTCCTCAGTGGCGTATTTCCAGCGTTGCGGCTGAGCCTTCTGCCTGCTCCCATCTATCTGACACTTCGCTGTGCCTCGGATATCATGTCGGTTCTGGCTTTGGCTGCCATCGCGACGGCTCTGATCCGTCGAACTTTTGCCCCGCCTTTTGTGGGTGCAAGAAACCTGGAATCCTACGTCATTCTTAGCTTGATCGCCGTGCATATGTTTGCCTACCTGGGACTGGCGGCAACCGAGATCAGCATGGGGCAGGAACCGGCCGCCGCCTTTATGCCGGTTTCCAGCCTGCTGGCGGCATCCATGATCGGTACAGATATCGCCTTTGCTTATAGCTTTTACTGGTGGCTGCACGCATTGGCGCTGCTCAGTTTTATCGTCGTACTGATTCCCTTTACCAAGCACCTGCATGTCTTCACCGCTATCGCCAACTGTTTTTTGCGGACCGAAGGCAAGCCGAACACCCAATCTGTCGAAATCTTTGAGCGTGGGCAAAGCTTCGGTGCCGGGCAGGTCGATCGTTTAAGCAACAAGGATCTGCTCGACTCTTTCGCCTGTACCGCCTGTGGTCGCTGTCAGAATGTTTGTCCGGCGAACATCACCGGCAAGTCGCTGAACCCGCGATTGATGGTTAAAGATCTGCAGATCAATCTGCTGACCAACGGTTCGTTGCTGAAAAATAAACAGGATGCCAGCCTGCCGCTGATCGGCGAAAACTGCAAAGGCAGTATCGAGGAAGATGCGCTTTGGGCCTGCACCTCCTGCGGCGCCTGTATGGAAGCTTGTCCGGTGTTCATCGAGCATCTGCCGAAGGTGGTCGCCATGCGCCGTCATCTGGTGCAGGAGCGTTCCAAATTTCCCGAAGAATTATTGACCCTGTTCGAAAACATGGAGCAACGCAGTAACCCTTGGGGAATCGCCCCGTCCGAGCGGAGCAAGTGGAGCAGCCTGCTTGGTGAGCGGCCCTTCGAAACGGGCAGCACCGAGATCCTCTTCTTTGTCGGTTGTGCCGGAAGTTTCGACAATCGCGCCAAGCAGGTCAGTGTTGCACTGGCAACCATCCTCGATCGTGCTGAGGTCAGCTGGGGGATACTCGGTAAAGATGAGCTTTGTTGCGGTGACAGCTTGCGTCGACTTGGCAATGAGTACGTTTTCGACAAAATGGCCAAAGAAAATGTCGCACTGTTCAAAGAAAAGGGCGTCAAGAAAATTGTTACCGCCTGTCCACACTGCTTCAGTACCTTGAAGAACGATTATCGCCAGTACGGTCTGGAGATCGAGGTGCTGCACCACAGTGAACTGATCAACGAACTGATAAAAGAAGGCAAGCTCGAACTGCCGCAGGTTGATCAGGGCAAGCTGCTGTTTCACGATTCCTGTTACCTGGGCCGCCACAACGACACCTATCAGGCTCCACGTGAAGTACTGAAAAATGCCACCGGCAGTGTCCCTGTCGAGTTCGAGCGCAGCCGTGAATCCGCTTTTTGCTGCGGTGCCGGTGGTGGTCGAATGTGGCTGGAAGAACAGACTGGTGAGCGGATTAACCGTACCCGGGTCAAAGAAGCGTTACAGCAGAAACCGGACACCCTCTGTGTTTCCTGCCCCTACTGTATGACCATGATGCAGGATGGATTAAATGATGAGGGAAACGCGAAAACCCAGGTGAAGGATCTTGCCGAGGTTGTGGCTGAGTCGCTGCGATAACTGACCTGTTAATCTCTGTCGTCGGCGTTCCTGTTGCCGCCTGCGGGGGACTTAATTATAGCAATGCCCCAGGCCAAGTTAGGCTGGGGCATTGCTGTTTTTGGGACTGAAGCTAGAGGCTCTATCTAAGATTATTGATTCCAGGTGATGCTGTAAGTAAAGGTTTCCGGATCCAACCAATCGAGGGTTTCCCCGCCGACCTGGGCAAAGGGGTACATCAGGTAATTGATGGCCGGACCCTGCTGCGGCGGGTTTAGTTGCAGGTCGCGACCCTCGCTGAGTCGGATCCGGTACTGATCGACTCGTCCCCAGAAGTAGTCGCGCAATTCTGCGACTTTTGGGTCATCGATTTTCAGGTTCTGTTTCAGCATCGCTTTGCGCACATCGGCCGGATCGACCGGCACCCAACCGTAGCCGGGCAGGAAGAACTCGGCCCAGCAGTGTTGCCACTTACTGACATCCTGTTTCGCTTTCTTGCCGGTGCGGATGCCAAGAATCTCCCGAGTCGGAACGCCTGCGGCGCGGGCCAGAGCGACATAGATCGAGCTGATATCGGCACACTTACCGCCGGGACGCCGCAGCAACGCGGTCACATCGCCGATCCCGCAGCCGCGGGTTTCCGGATCGCGGAAGGTGTTTTCTACCGTCCAGTCATAAATTGCCCGGGCTTTTTCCAGAATACCGGTTTTACCTGTGGTGATTTCATCGGCGAGCTTTTTCACTTCACCAGTCACTGGACCGAGGGTCGTCGGGGCCAGGTAGAGGGCGTAGTCGTTTGAATCGTAACTAGCAGCCGTTTGTGGAAAATTGCGTTTGACCTGTTCCGTCCGTTCAGCGTGGAAGGTAAGCGTTATTTTGCGCTGCTTTGCGTCTTTGCTCCAGCGGACGTAGAGCATCGGCACACCGAAGGTTCGCTCGGTATAAACGGCCGCTTCAGAATAGTTGCCCTCCCACTTAAGATTGGTGATCGATTGTTCGGTGTCCGAAACAGGGTAGGGAATCCAGAGTTTTGTTTCTTGCCCCGCTGGCTGTTCTGAAAGATCGAACTTCCAGGTGTAAGTGCCGGTTTGGTTTGAGGCCAGTGCGGGTAGCGCAATAAGCATGGATAGCATTAAAAGTAGTAGCTTTTTCATTTTATCTCCAAAATAGGTTGTTGAGTTGCCGGCTAAGGTAGTCATGGAGTGCGGATAAGTCCAATTAGTATTATCGATATGGTGAATTTGTTGTATTTAGAAAATCGATAGAATGGCTAAGGCGAGTTTTACTTGCTTTGCTGATCTCTAAAGTGCAATCAGAGAGTAACCAGTTTGCCCATTGCTGCACAAATCTTAGGCAGATTTCTCTGTGGCTTTCTTGTTTCCCCCAGTTTTAAGGCCACTGCAAGTTGGCACGACCTGTGCTCTAATGATGCTCAACAATTGATGTTATTTAGAGTGACGATGATGTTGCTCACCACATACAGGCGACGAAGCCCCGGGAACATAGAAGCGTTCTGCGGGGTTTCTCTATTTAAACAATTAAGCAATGGCGCTTTCGAGTTTTTTTCGGAAGCGCCATTGCGTTTAAGGAGACAGACCATGGCAACTGGATGCCCGATGATGAAGATGAAGCGCGAGACCGACCACCCCTGTTTCGGTGGCGACCACAGCAAGGCGGGACGGATTCACCTGCCGGTCGCACCGGGATGTAATATCAAGTGTGGTTTCTGTGAGCGAAAGTTCGATTGTGCCAACGAGAGTCGCCCTGGTGTCACCAGTAGAGTGTTGACTCCCGAGCAATCGGTTCGCCGGGTGGAATTGGTTAAGCAGCACATGGAAAAGCAGGGTGGCCCACAGCTGAAGGTGGTCGGTATTGCCGGCCCCGGTGACCCGCTGGCCAATCCGAAAACCTTCGAGACGTTCAAACTGGTGCGTGCCGCTTTTCCGGAAATGACTCTCTGTCTGTCGACCAACGGTCTGCGGTTACCGGAGAAACTGGAGCAGATTCTCGAAGCCGATGTCCATAGTCTGACGATCACGATCAATGCCTTGACCCCGGAGACCGGAGCAAAGGTTTACGAGTGGATCAATTTTGCCGGCACCAAAATTCGCGGTGAAGAGGCCGCAGAAATTCTGCTGAT
>CALZLE010000453.1 GCA_945788205.1 uncultured Desulfuromonadales bacterium | reverse complement strand
TTTATCTTGTATTGAAAAAGTTAAACAGGGGAACACACCTTTGGGTCTCAAACTACTTGAATCAGCCATAGGCTATCCCAATCATCCCAAAGCCAAAGCTTGGTACGGCTATTGTATTGCCCGAGAAAAAGAAGAGTACAGCAATGGCATTGCGTTGTGCAAAGAGGCGTTAAATGTGAATCCACGAGACGCAGATATTTACTTGGCTCTCGGTCGGATTTTTCTACTCTTAAATCGCAGGGGGACAGCAATAGCCACCCTTGAACAGGGCGCGAAGATGGAACACAATCAAGACATCGAACAGCTATTGGCAACTCTCGGTGTCCGCAATTTGCCAGTTTTTCCCTTTTTAAAACGCGGGAATCCGATGAATGTGACAGCTGGTCGTCTGTTCAGCAAAATAGGGCTGCGTTAGGGACGTTAAAACCTCAGATATCACCATATTTGGGCCGAGAAAACGGATATTTACCTCGTGGCGATTCACACAAAACCAACTAGAAAGGGACAGGCTCGTCAGAACCTGTCCCTTTCTTTTATTATAGATGATCGCTGTTGCGATTATTCACCGAGGATCTGCTTGAGATCTTCTTCAGCGGTGGTGATCGGACCGATGTTGTAGTTCTCAACCAGGAAGTTCAACACGTTCGGCGTGATGAATGCCGGCAACGAAGGTCCAAGCTTGATGTCCTTGATTCCCAAGTGCAGCAGGGTCAGCAAAATCGCAACCGCCTTCTGCTCGTACCAGGAAAGGACCATCGACAGCGGCAGGTCGTTGACTTCGCACTCGAAAGCGTTAGCCAGAGCGACGGCAACCTGAATGGCGCTGTAAGCATCGTTACACTGTCCGACATCGAGCAGACGTGGGATGCCGCCGATGTCACCAAAATCCATCTTATTGAAACGGAACTTGCCACAAGCCAGAGTCAGGATGACAGTATCATCCGGAGCCTGCTCGGCGAAATCGGTGTAGTAGTTCCGGCCCGGCTTGGCACCGTCGCAACCACCGACCAGGAAGAAGTGTTTGATCGCTCCGCCCTTGACCGCTTCGATGACTTTATCAGCAACACCGAGGATGGCGTTGTGACCGAAACCGGTGAGGATTTCCTGGCCCGGAGCCTCTTCGAAGCCATCACAAGCCTGAGCTTTTTCGATGACCGCAGAGAAGTCCCAGCCATCAACATGCTTAACACCCGGCCACTGCACCAAGCCCCAGGTGAAGAGACGATCGATGTAGCTTTCGGCTGGCTTCTGAATACAGTTGGTGTTGAAGATGATCGCGCCTGGGAACTGGGCGAATTCTTTGTGCTGATCCTGCCAGGCACCACCAAAGTTGGCAACCAGATGATCATACTTCTTCAGGCCCGGATAACCGTGGGCCGGCAGCATTTCACCGTGGGTATAAATGTTAACGCCGGTCCCTTCGGTCTGCTTGAGCAGTTCCTCGAGGAACTTCAGATCGTGGCCGGATACCAGAATTGCTTTACCCGCCTTGGTACCAAGCTGAACCGGGGTCGGTTCCGGATGACCATAAGCATCCGTGTGAGCCTTATTGAGCAGCTCCATGGTGATGTAGTTAACTTTACCTGCTTCCAATGCCAAGTTGACGTTGGCCATCAGATCAAGGCTGTCATCAAGCATTGCAGCCAGGGCCTTGTGGGTGAAAGCGTAAATCTCTTCCGCTTCACTGCCAAGAATCTTGGCGTGATCGGCATAAGCGGCGTAGCCCTTGATGCCGTACATAATGATTTCGCGCACCGAATGAACATCGGCATCGACGCTATAATCTTTAACACCGTGCAGCTGGCCGAGCTTGATCTGCTCATCGCGTGAGGCTGGCAGCGCCCAACCTTGAGCGGCCGCAGGAACATCACCATCGTAGCCACCACAGAGTTGCTTTGCCTTAGCACGCAGGCGATCAGATTCGCCCAACAGTTTGGCGATCTCATCTGCGTCGAAATCGACATTGGTGACGGTAGCGAACAGAGCATCAATCATAAAACGATCGATTTCCGAATCCTTGGCTCCATTTGCCCGAGCTTGATTGGCCCAGAAAGCGATGCCTTTCAGGGAATAAATCAACAGATCCTGCAGGGCAGCGACATCCGGCTGCTTGCCACAGACACCCACCACCGAGCAGCCACCGTTGGCTGCCTGCTCACACTGGTAACAGAACATTGACATATCAGAACTCTCCTCTTCTTGCGGGGTTGTGTTCGGTTCCTGTTTGCCAAAACCGAGAAAATCAAGAATACCCATTTTATTGACCTTTCTAGTCGTTTGACGAATTGAAAACTAAATACTAGTTGGTAACTGAGTTGTCGCAACCGATGGCGTGAGAATAAGAGAGAAAGAAGCGAAAAAACATGACCTGAGTCAAAAGATATCTTTTTTGTTCCTCTTTTTGTTGAGAACTTAAATAAATAATCCCAGCCTTTCCGGCCAGTCTGGATTTTACCTAGTTAGGTAAACTCTCTCTGCAGCAACAAAATAGTAGCCCCCTTTAAAAACCCAGCGAACAGAAGAGACAGCTTTCTGTCGGGTGTGATAGACTTTTTGCTCTCACATGCCACATTTATCGACAGATCCGGAGCCACACTATGCAACGTTGGAAAAAGATCTCGCTGATCGCTGTTGCGACTATCCTCGGCATAATGCTGCTATCGATGCTGATCGTTCCCTGGCAGATCAAAGAACAGGGGAGCAAATGGTTTGCCGAAAACACCACGCGAACCCTGTCGATAGAAAAGGCTTTTTTCAACCCCTTTGCGCTGACGGTTGAAGTCAAAGGTGTCACCCTCACCGAACAGCAAAGTACAGACCCCTTTGTTTCGCTCGATCGGCTGATGATTTCCGCCAGCATCAGCTCGCTGTTGGATATGGCGGTCATCCTCGACCGGGTTGAGCTGGACAACCCTTACGTGAATATCGTCCAGCTCGACAAGCAGGAATTTAACTTTTCCGATTTCACCCGCCTCGGTGAAGGCGAACCAGAACCGGCTCTAGAGGAACCGTCCAGCCCACTGCTGTTCTCTTTAAACAACGCCATTATCAGCGACGGCCAAATCGATTTTACCGATCTGACTTCGCCGAAAAAATCGCAGCACCAAATTCGCGAGCTGGATTTGGCAGTCCCTTTTGTTGGCAACGTTCCCTATTTACTCGATGAATATATTGAGCCGAAGCTGCGACTGCTCCTCAACGGCTCGGAAATCAGTGCGATTGGCCAGCTGAAACCATTTCACGAATCGCTGGAAACCTCACTTTCGCTGGTGCTGAATGAAATTGAGCTGCCTTTTTACGCTTTTCACTCTCCGATTCCACTGCCGGTCGATATCCAGTCAGGCACTCTCGATGCCCAGATCGATCTGACTTATCGCATCTCGGCCTCGGAAGAACCAAAGCTGTTGCTCGGTGGAGAACTAGCTCTCTCCGATATCGATATCCGTCAGCTGGAAGGTGAAGATCTGTTCCGGATGCCGGCCCTGATTCTTGATCTCGATTGGGCCGACCTGATGAAGCTCGATTTCAACCTGCTATCCCTCGATATTTACGAACCAGAAGCGTTTGTTTCACGCAATGCTGAGGGTTTGTGGAATTTTGAGAAGCTAAGCCCAGCGAAGGATAAAACCGACGAGCCACCGACAGAAGAGCCGGAAGGGACAGAAAAATCTGAACTTCCACCAGTGCAAATTGCAGAGTTGAACCTGTTTGACGGCAATGTCCACTTTCAGGATCAACTGCCACCG
>CALZLE010000452.1 GCA_945788205.1 uncultured Desulfuromonadales bacterium | reverse complement strand
TGTTTGCCAGTATCTTTTTGGGATATTTGTTGGCAAGGGCTTTTAGCTCGGCAACGACAGCGTCCTGATTCCGCAGATTCGTCCAGTTGACTTGGATCTTGAATTGATAGTTTTTTTCGCTCAGAAGACGTGCACCGAACGCCGACAGTTTTAAAATCGCCGGGCCACTCATCCCCCAATGGGTGATCAACAACGGGCCCTCAGACTTAAACTTACTTCCCTGAATAGCGACCAGGGTGTTCTCAACCACGATGCCCATCAAATCGGCGACCGGTTCGTCAGGCATTTTGAAGGTGAACAGAGAGGGCACCGGGGCCGAGATTTTGTGCCCCAGTTTTTCCAGCCAGGCGAGGCCTTCCCGTTTGGGGGTGCCACCGGTCGCCACAATAACTTTGTCGAACGTTCTGCAGTGGCTGTTGCTGGCCAAAAAATCCAATTGCAGCGTGTCGCCGGTTTTTTTGATCGCTTTCACGCCGACTCCCCGCTCGATTTTAATGTTCAGTTTGGTCGTTTGCTCGAGAAAGCAATCGATGATGCTCTGCGCATTTTGTGAACGGGGGAATACGCAGTTGTCATCCTGAATCACCAGGGGCACGTTGCGCGACTCGAACCAGCGGATGGTATCTTTGTTGTCGAAGCTGCGGAAGGCCCTTTTTAAAGCGTTTCCGCCGCGAGGATAAGCATCCGCCAGTTCTTGTATGCTTTCGCAACCGTTGGTCAGATTGCAGCGGCCGCCACCGGAGACTTTAACTTTGGCCAGAATCTCTTGCGACTTTTCAAAGATGGTGACTTTGGCCGCTGGGTAATTTTTTTTGACCGAAATCGCGGCAAAGAAACCGGCTGCGCCGCCACCAATTATGGCGACCTCAATTTTTTGCTCTGCCTGTGTCATAGAAATCTTTTGTCTCGGGTGTGCCCCTGCCTGTTGCTGGAGCGGGCTAATCCATTTTCGGGACTTTCGCTGTTTCGAGGATCTGGACAATCCGGTTGGCACTGCCGGAGGTCATGACCGCCGCAGGAATAAAGAAGAAAGCGTGTTGATCGTGGTAGAGCAGGAAGCCGGGCTCAAGCTGACGATAGCCGACAAAATTATCCCAGGGCTGGCTGTATCCTGAGGACTCACTGCGAACCGATATCTCTGCTGGTGATATGGCGACGGTCAGTATTTTACCGAAGAAGGGGTGCTGGCAGGATGCGAGGATCGACTTGTAAATCAGCAGATGTTTCGATAGCACGCCGAAGAAACCGGTTGCCAGCAGTAATCCGGCGATCAGCTTCGATTCGTAATAGCCACCGAAGCCGACTGAGCCGATCAGAATGCAGATTGCTCCCCACAGGTAGCGGAACTTTAGTGAGCGATCGCAGCTGTAATGAGCCTCGTAAAACTGTTGCCAGAGGTCTTTGGTCAGCTGATAATTGAGGATGATGGTTTCGGGCATCTTCGCTATATCTATTGTTATCGTCGGGTGGAAGCGGTTTCAAAGATTTTTGAATTTAGGTGGAGCGCCGCTTCTCTACTTTTACGTTGTCAAAATTGGTCGTCCGGATTTTTCTCGATGGAGCCTTCTTTTTCTTCTTAAAGCTGTAATCTTTAAACGTGAAATATTTTAATTGAGCCACTTCACCTCTTAGCTTGGCAATCGACTCCTTTTTGGCTCGCGAGAAAGCTGCGTTGATCGATTCGCTGGGGAGGGGAATAAAGTAGCTATCAACCATGTCGGTTGCAGCCTTTTCTGCGGCCGAGAGCCCCTTGAAATTTTGCTCAACATTTTCAAGGTACTTTTCAATGTTTAAAAGACTGATCGCCTTGGAAAGGACAGTCTTGTTGGAAACCAGCTCCGTTTTGGCTTTTTCGAAGGCCGCTTTTGAGGCGTTAGCAGTCTTGGAGCCCAAATGTAAATTCACAACTTCACGCAGTTTATCGTTGTTCGGTGCGTTCATAAATTAATTCCTTGGTTAGTTTTCGTTCGAGATGTGAAGAATCAACTTTTATCACGAACAGAGCCAAACACAAAAGGAAGAACTCAGGTCAAAGGCTTCCTTTTTTATTTATTTTCTGTGACAACTCCTTCGTGCACGCAGAGTCGAATGATATTGCGGGGCTGTTCCTTCACATGTTGAATAAATGTTGTAGAATTGTATGCGTCTGCGGAGCAGGTGAGAGGAATCTTTATCATGATATTCAAGGATGTAGGAGAGGTTATGGCTATCTGCGAAGGTAACAAATCGGCACTCTTCCTTCCCGCCTTTTTTCTCAGCATTTTGATCTTTGCCACGCTTTCTCCCTCACCTGGATACGCCTACGAACTGTTCATCGGCACGGGAAAGGTGGGCACCTTTTCCAACTTTGCTGGAAAGGCCGTCTGCCGGGCCATTCACAAAGCTAATCAAGATCTCGACTGTCGAGCGGTACCGTCTGAAGATTATATCGACAGTTTGACCAATGTTCTGAACGGTTCACTCGACATGGCGCTGGTCAATTCCAAGATGATTTACGATGCCTTTCATCGGACAGGTTCGTTCCAATACATTGCGCTTGAATACGATCAGTTGCGGTTGTTGATGTCTCTCTATCGCACCCCGATTTCCCTATTGGCTCGTCGGGATGCGAAGATTACAGACCTTGCCGATTTGCCGGGAAAAAGGGTAAATGGCGGAGCGGCGTTCAGTTTGGAGAACATCGTCTTTCAGGAAATCATGGCTGCAGAAGGGTGGCAGAAGGACAGTTTTAGTCTCTACCAGAACCTGTCGGCAACCGGCGCACAGGACTTTTTTGCCCTGCGCAGTGGCTCGGTGCAGGCGATGATTCATATCGGTATGCACCCGGATAAAAGACTCGAACGGGGGCTGGCAACCGGAAAGACTGAACTTGTCGGTATCGGCGGACCAGCCGTTATCCGTCTGATCGATTCCAATGCCGGGTTCTATCGGCAGACGATACCGGCTGGGGTCTATCCCGGAGCTGCTCGCGACCTTGATACTCTGTCGTTAGAGACCCTGCTCGTCACCTCTGCCGACATTGATGATGAATCCGTTGATCTGATTCTTGATGCCATTGTCACCGCGAAGCAACAGCTGCAATTTACCCATCCAGCATTTCTGCAGCAGAAGACTGACGTAGAAACGCTCAATCAAAGCTACCTTCATCCGCATCCCGCAGCGGTACTGTTTTTCCAGGCTAACCAGAGCCGATTGTAAGAGAGCTGTAGTTCCAGCGTAGAGTTTATGCGGAAAGGGAC
>CALZLE010000451.1 GCA_945788205.1 uncultured Desulfuromonadales bacterium | reverse complement strand
TCGCGGCAGAGATGGCGAACGGCGGTGAGAATCTGCGCAAATATCCGGATGCTGCCAGTAAACAGGCACGAGCTGACGCCGCGGAACTCTACCGGGTTGACCCCGAGTGGGTGATCATGGCCAATGGTTCGGACGAGCTGCTCAACAACCTGATCCGGGCTTTTGTCGGTGAAGGGGAGGAGCTTGCCTACATTCATCCCTCTTATTCCTACTATTCGACCTTGGCTCATATTCAGGGCGCGAAGATCCGTACCTTTGGGCTGACGGAGGATTTTAGGATCGCCGATTTCCCGGAGTGCTACGAGGGGAAGTTGTTCTTTCTCACCAGCCCCAATGCGCCGCTCGGTTTTATTTTTGACAATGACTATATTGCGGAGCTGGCCGGACGTTGCAGCGGAATACTGGTCGTCGATGAGGCTTACGTCGATTTTGCTGATGATAGTGCCATGCGGTTGGTAGCAGAGCACGAGAATATTGTCGTCACCCGCACTTTTTCAAAAAGCTACGCGTTGGCCGGAATGCGTTTGGGTTTGGCTGTCGCCCGTCCCGAAGTGGTGGCCGCGCTTGATAAAATCCGCGATCACTACCACCTCGATCGTTTGGCGCTGGTGGCCGCCAGTGCCGCGCTCAAAGATCAGACGTATCTGGAGTTGACCACGGGCAAGGTGCGCAACGTGCGTGATTGCTTCAGCAATGGATTGCGTAAGTTCGGCTATCAGGTGATCCCGTCACATGCCAACTTTGTCTTTGCCGTTCCTCCAGACCGGGATGCCAAGCGGGTTTATGATGCCCTGTTCGCGCGCAAAATACTGGTGCGCTATTTTTCCGATCCACTTCTCAAGCACGGACTGCGGATTTCTATCGGCACCCACGAAGAGATGCTGATGCTCAAAGAGGCTCTGCGCGAGATTGGCTGAGCTGCCTTTTGCGACAGACGCAATTGCCCCGCGTTTGCTCGCCTGGTATTCGAAGCAGGGGCGTGCTCTGCCGTGGCGGCAGACCCGCGACCCGTACCGGATCTGGTTGTCAGAGATCATGCTGCAGCAAACGACCGTCGCTGCGGTCATCGGTTATTATCAACGTTTTCTGGAGAATTTCCCGAGCGTCGAACATCTGGCGGCTGCGCCACAGGAAGCAGTGATCGACCTTTGGGCCGGGCTTGGATATTATGCCCGTGCTCGTAACCTGCATGCGGCGGCGAAAATGTTGGTTGAGGAATTCGGCGGCGAATTTCCGCAGACGGTCACTGAACTTCAGCAGTTACCGGGGGTGGGGCGCTCTACGGCCGGGGCAATTTCCGCGTTGGCATTTGAGCGACATGCCCCGATCCTCGATGGCAATGTTCGGCGGATTCTGTGTCGCTTGTTCGCTCTTCAGCAGCCACCCCGTTCCAGCGCCGCAGAAAAGCAGCTTTGGCACTGGGCAGAGTTGCTGACTCCGGTGGCTGATGTCCACGACTACACCCAGGCGATCATGGACCTGGGAGCAACAGTCTGTCTGCCGCGCAAACCGCTCTGCGAAGACTGTCCGTTGAGCGAGCTTTGTCAGGCGCGTGAGTTTGGCTTGGAGCAACAGTTGCCGCTGAAGCAGAAGAGTAAGCCGGTGCCGATTCGTCACGAAGCAGCTCTGTTGCTGGAAAAGCAGGGGAAATATCTGGTTCGCAGACGGCCAGCTAGTGGCCTGCTCGGAGGCCTCTGGGAGTTTCCAACCGTCAGCATTGCTGACGGAGAAATGGCGGAGCAGAAGGTTCGCTTGCTGATGAGTGATTTTGCCGTGAGCGGGGATCTTCGGCCGCTTGGAAATATCACACATATTTACAGTCATTTCCGCCTTGAATTGCAGCTGTTTCAGCTGTCGATCGATGACTTTCCGCAAGTAGCAGAAGCAGAAAATGACTGGTGCGCTGCAGAAGAATTATCGCAATTGGCACTCCACGGTGCCCATAAAAAAGCCCTTGAAAAGTTGCAGGGCTCTGGAGAATAAATGTCGTTACCACCAATTTTGACCAGCACCGAACAGGTTGCTGACTTTGCCGCAGAGCTGGAAAAACATCCGGTGATTGCCGTCGATCTCGAAGCTGATTCGATGCACAATTATCAAGAGAAAGTCTGCCTGCTACAGTTTTCTACGCCGGAAGAAACCGTGCTGATTGACCCGCTGGCCGGGGCCGAACTGGCGCCGCTTAAATCGGTTTTAGCCGACCCGCAGGTGCGCAAAATTTTCCATGCGGCTGATTACGATATGCGCTGCCTGGCGCGTGATTTCGACATCAACATTGATGGTTTGTTCGACACCATGATTTCCAGCCAGTTTCTTGGCGAAGAAAAATTTGGCTTGGCTGATGTGCTGCGCAAGTATTTTTCTGTTGAGCTCGACAAGCAGTACCAGCGCGCCGACTGGTCAAAGCGGCCTCTCTCTGAGGGGATGATCCGCTACGCCGCAGAAGACACCTGTCACCTGCATCGACTGGTAGAAATTTTTGAACAGAAGCTGATCGATATGGGCCGCCTCGACTGGGTTCAGGAAGAGTTTGCATTGCTCGAAAAGGTCCGTTTTGCAGTCCACGAGGGGCCGTTGTTTATGCGCTTCAAAGGTTCCGGAACTCTGGACCGCCGCCAGCTGGCGGTGTTGGAAAATCTGCTCCAGTGGCGGGATGAAGAGGCCCGGCGGCGAGATTGTCCGCTCTACAAAGTGTTTGGCAACAAATCGCTGTTGCATCTCGCCAAACTGAAACCGACCGGTCGAAGCAAGTTGCAGGAAGTTGATGGGCTGTCGCCCCGGTTGATCGACCGCTACGGAGGCAAGTTGCTGCAGCAGGTGAGTATGGCCCTCGATCTGCCAGAGGCAGAGTTGCCGGTTTATCCGCGCGGAGAGCGACGAGCGAAAGACCCGCAGGTTGAAAAACGGATGACCCGCTTGAAGGATTGGCGCAAAAAAGTCGCCGCCGAACTGGCACTCGATCCGGGTGTATTGATCAACAACGCCCTGCTCGATGAACTGGCGCGCAAGCAACCGCGCAGCGAGCAGGATTTTGCTGACGTTCAGTTGCTGAAAAAGTGGCAACGGAAGGTGCTGGGCGAGGGAATCCTCCGGGCTTTGAATTAAAAATGCCTTTCGGCTGTTTGCTTCAATTCTGTCCGGACGGGGCCGGGAGAAAAAAAGCGAGAATGATCGCAATGGTCGTTAGTGCGGCGGAGCTGAGATAGCTGCTGGTGAACGTTCCGGTTGCTTCGGCGACCATGCCAGCGACAGCCGGTCCGAGAGTTTGGCCGATGGCGAAGCAGAAAGTGATGATCGAAAATCCGGCCGCTGCCTTGGACTTGCCCAGGTAGTCGCCGATTGCCGCCGCCATAATCGCTGGGATAGCGAAGGCGGCGATACCGTATAAGACCACCGAAGCGAAGACAACAGTTGACCCCAGTTTTACTCCCGCGAACAGGTAGGCGAGAGTCTGTACAGAGAAAACCACCATCAGCCCGCCTTTCCGGCCAATCCGGTCTGAAAGGGTGCCGAATACGATTCCCGAAAAAAGACTGAAGAAGCCGACCCACGACCAGAAATGGCCAGCGCTTGCCTCGGCGTAGCCGTACTCCTCAATCAAAGTTGTCACAATGAAGGTGCCGTAAATGACATAAGTGGCGCCAAAGATAAAATAGAGAACACCGAGATGGGTGAGAATCTGTGCGCTGGTGACGCGCCTTTGCTTCTCTGTTTGAGGGGTGTCGCTGATTTCTTTTCGGCCGAGAGGTTCGAGGCCTTTTTCGGCGGGGTTGTTGCGGATCAGCAGCGCGGCGATGATTGCGATCACCAGAACAATCAGGGCAATCAGGGCCCAGCCTGCTCTCCAGCCATTCGCGCCAAAATGGGCGTTGAGGAGGGGGATTGCATAGCCGGAGAAGATGATGGCGAAACCGCTGCCGATAACGATCAGGCCAGCGGCTCGACCGCGGCGCTCGCGGCGGAACCAATAGGAAACCAGAACCATCAGCGGGATGTTGGCCAAGCCGCTGCCGATGCCGACCAATGTGTAGAGAACCAGCACCGGGGAGTAACTGTTGCAGAGACTGATGCCGAAAATGCAGCCGCTGATCAATAACAACCCACCAGCGATCAGCTTGCGTGGGGTGAAACGGCGCAGCAAAAATGGGATTAACCCGACAGCAGTCAGGTAGCCGGCAAAGTTCGCGGTGCCGAGCAGTCCCATCTCATCATACGACATTCCGAGCGCTTCACGCATCGAAGGCAACAACATGCCGAAGGCAAAGCGGGCCAAGCCGAGACAGGCGACAATTGTCAGGGTGCCGACAAGAACGATGATCCAGCCGTAGTGAAGGCCTTTTTGTGTTGATTCAGAATCTGTCGTTCCGGTGCTTTTCATAGCGCTTGATCTTACTCGGCCAGCACGGATTCTCAAAGGAAAAGATCGGAATGCTTTATGTGAAGGGAAGAGCAATCCGTCGTTTGCAGCTTAGGCGGTGGTTTGGGAGTCGGGCGGCTGATTTCTCGCCGCCCTGTCAGGCTACTCCTTCGGTTCCGTCATCGTTGCCGGGTCGAGCAGCTTATCCAGAGTGTCGGCCGAAACCCCATCCTCCAGCGCCAGCTCCCGTAAAGTGCGCCCGGTTTTGTGCGCCAGTTTGGCCAGCTCTGCAGAGCGGTCGTAGCCGATCTCCGGAACCAGTGCAGTGACCAGTGCCAGACTCTGTTCCAGCAGATCGGTGCAGCGTTGTTCGTCTGCCTGTAGCCCACCCAGACATTTTTCTTCAAAGGCTCGGGCGCCGTTGCTGAGCAGTTCGATGCTCTGCAGGATGTTGTGCGCCATCACCGGCATCATCACATTCAGTTCAAAGTTGCCCGACAGGCCGCAAAGGGCAACGGTTGCATCGTTGCCAACCACTTGGGCGCAAACCTGCATTAATGATTCGGCCATCACCGGATTGATCTTCCCCGGCATGATTGAGCTGCCCGGCTGAACTGCCGGTAACACCAGTTCGCCGATACCGCAACGCGGGCCGCTGGCCAGAAAGCGGATATCGTTGGCAATTTTGAACAGGCTGACAGCGCAGTCTTTGAGACTACTGCTGGTCGAAATCAGCGCTCCTTTGGCCCCCTGTGCCTCAAAATGGTTGACCGCTTCTCGGAAGGGTAAGCGCGTTTCCCGGGCGATGGCGGCGATGGCTTTATTGGCGAACTGCGGGTGAGTGTTGATGCCGGTGCCGACGGCGGTTCCGCCGAGCGCCAGTTCGTAAAGGGGACTGCTGCAGATCGAGAGTCGCTCGTGAGTCAGCTCCACTTGCCGAGCGTAACCGGAAAAGACCTGTCCCAATTTGATCGGTGTCGCATCCTGCAAATGGGTCCGGCCGATCTTCAGTATCGATTCGAATTCTTCGGCTTTTTCGGTCATTTGCTGGAGCAGTTGTTCCAAGGCGGGAAGCAATTGCTGATGCAGCTGTTCGGCGCAGGCAATGTGGATGGCGCTGGGGAAGACATCGTTGCTCGATTGCCCCATGTTGACCTGGTCGTTCGGATGAATCGCTTTGCTGCCGATCGGTTGGCCGAGCAGTCGCGCAGCGCGGTTGGCGATCACTTCATTGGTGTTCATGTTGCTGCTGGTGCCGGAGCCGGTCTGAAAAATGTCGACCGGGAAATGCTCATCCAATGTCCCGGCTACAACCTCATCTGCCGCGCGAATGATGGCATCAGTCGCTTCGGCGGACAGCAAACCAAGATCCAGATTGGTCTGTGCTGCATGCTTCTTGAGCAGCCCGAGAGCCCGGATCATTGGTCGTTTTAATCGAATGCCGGAGATTGGAAAATTATCGATGGCGCGTGCGGTCTGAGCGCCATAAAGCGCGTCTTCCGGGACCTGCATCTCGCCTAAAGAATCCTGTTCAATTCTATGTTCACTCATGTATTTAAACCCTTCTAAAAATGTGTCTACATTTCGTCCTCGGGAAGAAGGCAATATCAATAAGCATAACCCTCAAAGTCAGGCTGTCAAAGCGACTTTCATTCCCGCTGGCCATCAGCTATGATGCCCGCCATGGATAGCTTCGCTTTAGCCCTGATCATATTTTCCGCCTTGATGCACGCACTTTGGAACCTGCTGGTGAAGCAAAGCAAGGACAAGACGATCTTCATCTGGTGGATGTTTGTCTGTTCCTGGAGCATGATGAGCGTTTTTATGTTCGGCTCAGGCCTCGGATTACCCGAGCTTTCACCTCGTTCTTTACTGCTGGCAGCTGCTGCGGCCGTCTGTTTTGTGCTCTATCATTGGTTCACCGGCATCGCTTACCGTGATGGCGATCTGTCGATGACTTACCCGCTAGCGCAGACATCAATGCTCTATGTCCCCTTCTGGGGGGTGATGCTGCTGGGTGAGAATCTCAGCCCTTTGGGCGCGGCAGGGATTGTGCTGATCGTCGCCGGAGCTTACTGTATTCAATTACGTGGCTTGTCGCCAGAGGAGATTGTGCGGCCCTTTTCGCAGCTCGGAAATCGCTCCGTGCAGGCGGCCCTGTTTGCCGGGTTTATCTATTCGATCGGTGCGATTCTCGACAAAACCGGGGTGGACGATTATTCGGCCTATCATTTCACCTATGTGTTGGTCTTCTTCATGCTGATCATTATGTCGCTCAATCTGCTGCGGCCCGGTTATCGGGGTCGGGTTTTAGGGGAGTGGCGGCAGAGTCGCAAGTTGGTGCTCTGGTCAGGCCCGGTGATGCTGGCTTCTTTTTTGTCGTTCCGCTTCGGTTTGCAGCTCTCGCCGGTCAGTTATGCGGTGCCGGTACGGCAGGTCAGTCTGTTGATCGGGGTGTTGATCGGGCTGCTGTTTTTGGGGGAGTCGTTCGGTCGAATTCGTTTAACTTCAGCTGGGATGATTCTTGCCGGTGTCGCTCTCGTCTGGCACGGCTAGCGGATAGGATAAAGAAATGAAAAATCTCGCCAATTTTCTGTTTGAAGTCGGCATGCTCAAGCGTACGCCGCGGACAGGGTTTCAGTTTCTCGGTTCCGGAGCCGAATCGGTGGCGGAGCACAGCTTTCGTACCGCGATGATCGGTTATACGTTGGCACAGATTGATGGCAAGGCAGATGTCGGCCGGGTGCTGCAGCTCTGTTTATTTCACGATATCCCCGAGGCACGGATCGGCGATCTGAACTACGTCAATAAAAAGTACGTCAAGCCGGACGAGGAGAAAGCGGTAGAGGATCTGGCTCGCCAACTGCCCTTCGGAGATGATTACCGGGAAACGTTGCAAGAGTTTATGGCCAAAGAGACCCACGAGGCACAGCTGGCCCATGATGCTGATCAGCTGGAGATGATTCTGGCACTCAAGGAGTACAAGGATTTGGGAAACCGCTATGCGGATGAGTGGTATCCGTTTTCGCTTGAGAGGTTGCAGACCGTTGTGGCCAAGCAGTTAGCGGAGACGATTTGGGAAACCGATTCCTCCAAATGGTGGTTTGACGATGATAAAGACTGGTGGATCAATGGTGGGAGCGAGAAATAGCTACACACCATCTGCTGCGCTGCAATCCTTGACCCTGTTAAATAGAAGTGTTATCAACTTTTGTTCGACTTTTAAATAAATCGCATGGAGGAGTAAATCATGCTCGATATCAGATATTTACGTGAGAATTTTGCCGCAGCTGAAAAGGCGTTGGCGGCCCGTGGCGGAGGGGTTGATCTGTCCGGGTTTCAGCAGCTCGATCAGCAGCGTCGCGAACTGCTCAGCGAAGGGGAGACCCTCAAGGCGGAGAAGAATAAAGTCTCGGCGTTGATCGGTAAAACCAAAGACAAGAGTCAGGTGCAAGGCGAGATCGCACGGATGAAGGAAGTTTCGGTGCGCATCAAGGAACTTGACGATCAGCTGCGGGGTGTTGAAGAACAGCTCAGCGAAATTCTGATGGGGGTGCCGAACATTCCGCATACAGAAAGCCCGATTGGGGCCTCCGAGGACGAAAATGTTGAAATTCGTGCCTGGGGTGAGAAAGCTGATTTTGCATTTGAGGCCAAGGCTCACTGGGATATCGGTGAGGCACTCGGCATTCTCGATTTTGAGCGGGCCAGCAAGCTTTCCGGAGCCCGGTTCGCACTTTATACCGGAGCTGGAGCGCGTTTGGAGCGGGCGCTGATCAACTTTATGCTCGATCTGCACACTGAGCAGCATGGCTACACCGAAACCCTGCCGCCATTTCTGGTCAATCGAGCTTCGATGACCGGGACCGGTCAGTTGCCGAAGTTTGAGAGTGATCTGTTCCACACTGAGGATGTCGACCTGTTTTTGATCCCGACCGCCGAAGTCCCGGTGACCAATATCCACCGTGACGAAATCCTCAACGAAAAGGAACTGCCGCTCTGTTACACCGCCTATACTCCCTGTTTTCGCAAGGAAGCCGGGTCACATGGGCGCGACACCCGAGGTTTGATCCGTCAGCACCAGTTTAACAAAGTTGAGTTGGTCAAGTTTGTTCGTCCAGAGGACTCCGATGCGGAGCTTGAGAAACTGCTGGGCAATGCCGAGAAGGTTCTGCAACTGCTCGGCTTGCCGTACCGCGTCGTTGATCTCTGTACGGGCGATATTGGGTTTTCTGCATCGCGGACCTATGATATTGAAGTCTGGCTGCCGGGACAGCAGTGTTACCGTGAAATCTCCTCCTGTTCGACTTTCACAGATTTTCAGGCCCGGCGGGCGTCGATCCGCTTCCGTCGCGAGGGCGCCAAAAAACCAGAACTGGTCCACACCCTCAACGGCTCGGGGTTGGCGATTGGCCGCACCTGGTTGGCGATTCTCGAAAACTATCAGCAAGAAGACGGTTCAGTGTTGATTCCCGATGTTTTGAAACCGTACATGGGCGGACTGGAAAAAATAGAAAAGTAGGCGTGGTATTTGGAGTAGAGGCGGTTTCCGCTTGCATTTTTCGGCGATATTCGATACAACGAACGCCGCGTTTTTCGAAATGTGAAAGAGTAAAGGCTACGGAGGAGTGGCCGAGTGGCTTAAGGCGGCGGTCTTGAAAACCGTTGAACGAAAGTTCCGTGGGTTCGAATCCTACCTCCTCCGCCACTTAAAAATTGAATAGTTTTACCAATGCGGAGAGGTGACCGAGAGGCCGATGGTGCTCGCCTGCTAAGCGAGTGTGGTGTATGCCACCGGGGGTTCGAATCCCCCCCTCTCCGCCAGTTTAAACGTTACGGCCCTCCGGGGATTCGAAGCGGAGCGAGCGCTGACTTAATGTCAGAAGAGCGGCCAGGATGGCTGCGGCAGCGAACGCAGGGGAGGTTACGCAGGAGGCGCCATGATGGCGCTGACGAAGTGACCGAATCCCCCCCTCTCCGCCAGTTTAAAATTAAGAGACTTTATATTTAGAGCGGAGTAGGCGATAATAGCCGCTCCGCTTTTTTGTTTTCTTTTTCCAGAGGGCAGGCGATGGACAAACGTTTATTGATAGTTTTCTGTATCTTGATGTCACTTTTAATTTCTGCTTGTGGGGAGCAGGAAGCAAAGGTTGAGGAGACAAAGCCAGCTCCTAAAGAGACGGTCGTTGTTGTCCCAGATTCGGTCGTGGGGCAATGGAAGTCGGTCAAGATTGCTTTGCACGACCAGCAGCAAGAGACGGAAAATATCTATCAAGTTGATATCGGTGGCAGTTTTCAAATCCCTGGCTCGAAAATGCGGGTAAAGGTGGAAAGCTTCATGCCGGCATTTGCGGTTAACAGCGAACGGGCGACATCGGCGTCGAATCAGTTGACCAACCCTGCCGTACAAATCGTGGTGAATGATGGCGAACAGGAAATCCACCGGGATTGGGTTTTTGGCCTCTATCCAGATCGGCATCAGTTTGTCGATCCGCGCTACAAAATTCTGCTGTTGGATTATAAGGCGCAGCGGTAAAAAAAGGTTGACAATCCCCCAAGATTGAGCGATAACCTTGGTCTTTCGTGTGCGCCGCTAGCTCAGCTGGATAGAGCGTCTGACTACGGATCAGAAGGTCGGGAGTTCGAATCTTCCGCGGCGCGCCATTTAAAATC
>CALZLE010000450.1 GCA_945788205.1 uncultured Desulfuromonadales bacterium | reverse complement strand
GAAACGCGACAAGATGGAATAAACAAAAAACGCCCCGCCGGATCACTCCGACGGGGCGTTTTCTTTTACAGCTGGGCTGGGCTTACATCATGCCGCCCATGCCGCCCATGCCGCCCATGCCACCAGGCATAGCAGGCATAGCGTCGCCAGCACCGCCCTCAACAGGCTTCTCAGCGATCATGGCTTCGGTGGTCAGCATCAGACCAGCAACCGAGGCAGCGTTCTGCAGAGCGCTACGGGTGACTTTGGTCGGATCGATGATCCCGGCTTCCAGCATGTCGCAGTACTCGTCGGAAGCAGCGTTGAAACCGAAAGCACCTTCACCGTTGTTGACTTTGTCAGCAACGATAGCGCCTTCAACACCTGCGTTGATAGCAATCTGACGCAGCGGAGCTTCCAGAGCACGGATAACCAAATCACTACCGAACTTCTGCTCGCCGTCCAGCTCGAGAGCTTTGACATCGCCAAGGATACGCAGCAGAGCAACGCCACCACCAGGAACGATACCTTCTTCAACAGCAGCGCGGGTTGCGTGCAGAGCATCTTCAACACGAGCTTTCTTTTCTTTCATCTCAGTCTCAGTCGCAGCACCGACCTTAACAACGGCAACACCGCCGACCAGTTTGGCCAGACGCTCTTGCAGCTTCTCACGGTCGTAATCGCTGGAAGTCTCTTCGATCTGAGCACGGATTACTTTAACGCGACCTTCGATGGCAACTTCTTCGCCAGCACCGTCAACGATGGTGGTGTTGTCTTTGTCGACAACGATCCGCTTAGCGGTACCCAGCATGGAGACATCAGCGTTCTCCAGTTTAAAGCCGACTTCTTCGGAGATCAGCTGACCACCGGTGAGAACAGCAACGTCTTCGAGCATTGCCTTACGACGGTCGCCAAAGCCAGGAGCCTTAACAGCGCAAACGTTGATGGTGCCACGCAGCTTATTAACAACCAGTGTTGCCAGCGCTTCGCCATCAATATCTTCGGCGATGATGAACAATGGACGGCCCTGCTTGGCAACCGGCTCAAGAATTGGCAGCAGATCTTTCATGGTGCTGATCTTCTTGTCGTAGATCAGGATCAGCGCGTCTTCCATAACAGCTTCCATACGCTCGGTATCGGAAACAAAGTAAGGAGAGAGGTAACCACGGTCGAACTGCATACCTTCAACGGTCTCGAGGCTGGTATCCATCGACTTGGCTTCTTCGACAGTGATAACGCCTTCTTTGCCAACTTTTTCCATCGCTTCAGCGATAATGTTACCGATGGTCTCGTCGCTGTTGGCGGAGATGGTACCGACCTGAGCGATTTCCTTGTGATCAGCAACTGGCTTGGAGATTTTCTGCAGTGCTTCAACACCGACAACAACAGCCTTGTCGATACCACGCTTGATTTCCATCGGGTTGTGACCGGCAGTAACCAGCTTGATACCTTCTTGGTAGATAGCCTGTGCAAGAACAGTTGCAGTGGTGGTGCCGTCACCGGCAACGTCGGAAGTCTTGGAAGCAACTTCCTTGACCAACTGAGCGCCCATATTGGCGAAGCTGTCTTCCAGCTCGATCTCTTTAGCAACGGTCACACCATCTTTGGTGATCAGCGGAGCGCCGAAAGACTTGTCGATAACAACGTTGCGGCCTTTAGGACCGAGGGTCACTTTAACAGCGTCGGCCAGAGCGTTAACACCATCCAGGATGGTAGCGCGTGCTTCTTGGGAAAATTTGATCTCTTTTGCCATGATTCTTATATCCTCCGTAAGAGTATTTAAATTTCTTTTTTTAAATTGCTGCTCCACAGTTTCGATTTTGTTCTCTGGCAAGGCGCGAGCAGCGCAGACGCGCAGCGTAGCTATATGCTACGTGAGCATTCAAGCAGCACAGCAACGCCGTCCAGAGGGCAAAAGCGGAACTGCCTACTCAACAACACCCAAGATGTCATCTTCGCGCATGATCAAGTACTCTTTACCGTCGACTTTGATCTCGCTGCCAGCGTATTTGCCGAACAGAACCAGGTCGCCCTCTTTTACGTCGAGCGGCAGTACGGTCCCCTCAGGAGTCACTTTGCCTTTACCAGCGGCGACAACTTTGCCTTCTTGCGGCTTTTCCTTGGAAACGGTGTCCGGGATGATGATGCCTCCAGCGGTGGTGGTTTCCTCTTCGACACGCTCAACGATGATGCGGTCCTGCAATGGTCTGATGTTCATTGTTTGGAACTCCTTTCACTTCAATCGATACATTGGGCCCGTGGGGGCCGTTGCGGTTTATGCAAAAGACAGAAAGAGACAAATCACCGCTCAAGCCTCTAAAAATGAGTGGCCTTGTCTCTCACCCTCGTTGTTAGCACTCAAATCTAGAGAGTGCTAACAGGAGAACAATAATAGTCTGAGAAGGAATATTGTCAAGTCATTTTTTTGCCGGGAAACTCAGGAACGGTCGTCCTTAGCGGACACTGATCGCGGACAAAAATTGGTCGGCAAGGTTATTGGCAATTTCGACCGCCAATTTGCGCCGCTCAACAGGAAGGGAAGAATAATCATTCTGATAAAAAACCTCCGTCGGAAAGGTCAATTGCAGAGCAGGCACAGATTGACCCGGCTGGTAAAAACGAATCCGACTGCGGGCCTTGATATCGGTCATGTCACTGCCAACCTCCTCTATATAGGCGAAGAGCTCACCACGCAGATAGTTTTTATCTGCTAACCAATCAGCATCAATCTCTTCCAGCCCCTGCTTCAAAATAACAAAATCGATGCCTTTTTCTGCGCCGCTACGATTGAGTCGATCAACAAACAGGTCAAACAGGCTCCCCGACACCTCTTCCGGAACCATAATGGTTTCAAAAGGCACAATGTAGAGCTGATCTCCTCGAAACTCGACGGGTGAGCCAGAAACACCAACAGTCCGAGAAGAGCCCGAACAAGAACAACAGATCAACAATGAACAAAGAGCAAACCAACGGAGCATTTCCAAACCTCTCGTTAAGGGAACCTAAAGCACACATGAAGCTGTCAACCAGCCCCCCGGCCTTATACGAACACAAATAACAACTTAAAAACAGTAACTTGAATATCGTTTTAATGTAAATGAAACTCTTTATTTTAGCTAAATCTTTTTACCGCCAATAAATATTAATATTGACATTTTCCACCCCGTTCGCTATACGGACAGGATATAAAACCCTTTTCTACTTTCGCACGGCGTAAAATACCATGGAATTTGATATCGGCAAAAAAATTAAGGCCCTCCGCAAGGAAAGAAAATTGACCTTGCAGGATGTTGCGACTGAAACAGGCTTCTCACCTGCGTTGATTTCGCAGATCGAGAATAATAATGTCTCTCCACCGATCGCAACCCTTTCCAAAATTGCGCGTTTTTTCGATGTAAAAATGAGCTTTTTCTTCGAAGAGGGGGAAGGCGCTACCCGCTACGAGATCGTCCGCAAAGACGAGCGCAGGGTTGTCAGTCGCGTCATCTCCAAAGACGGGACCGGCCACGGCTACACCTACGAAACCCTCTCCTATCGCAAAAAGAACAAAAAAATGGAACCCTTCCTGCTGACCGTTAACGAACGGGCCCAGGAAGAAACCCTCTACAATCATGAGGGAGAAGAATTCCTACTGATCCTTGAAGGCAGCGCAGAACTCATTCTTGATGATGAGCGCTTTGTCCTCGACGCAGGCGATGCCGCCTACTTTGACTCCACCGTCAAACATCGACTGCTGTCAAAAGATGGCGCAACTGTTCAGGTTCTTGCTGTCGTGACCCGCTAAAACTTCTTTTTTGACACTCAACTGAATCCAGTTTTTAACTCGCGTGCTTTGTTTGTAAATATTCAATAGAATTAAAAAGAAGGAAAAATCTATGAGTTCTTTCGAAAAGAAAACCGTTGCCGACTGGGAAGATCAGGCGAAAAAATTATTGAAGAAGGACGATATCTCCGACTTCAAATGGGACACCCCGGAAGGGATCAGCGTCAAGCCGCTCTACACTGCGGCCGACACCGCCGACCTGGAAACCGCCGACACCATGCCAGGCCTCGCACCGTTCGTACGCGGACCGATGGCCACCATGTACGCCGGGCGCCCCTGGACAGTTCGCCAGTACGCTGGCTTCTCCACCGCCGAAGAATCAAACGCTTTCTACAAACGCAATCTGGCCGCTGGCCAGCAGGGCCTGTCGGTCGCCTTCGACCTGGCCACTCACCGCGGCTATGATTCTGATCACCCGCGCGTGGTCGGTGATGTCGGCAAGGCCGGCGTCGCCATCGATTCAGTCGAGGACATGAAAATCCTCTTCGGCGATATCCCCCTCGACAAAGTTTCGGTGTCGATGACGATGAACGGTGCGGTACTGCCGATCATGGCCAACTACATCGTTGCCGCCGAAGAGCAGGGTGTCCCTGAAGACAAACTGGCCGGAACCATCCAGAACGATATCCTTAAAGAATTCATGGTCCGCAACACCTACATCTATCCGCCGACACCATCGATGAAGATCATCGGCGATATTATCGAATACACCAGTCAGAAGATGCCGAAATTCAACTCGATTTCGATCTCCGGCTACCATATTCAGGAAGCAGGCGCCAACAACGCCCTCGAACTGGCCTTCACCCTGGCCGACGGCCTTGAGTATGTCCGGCAGGCCGTTGCTAAAGGGCTGGATGTCGATGCTTTTGCACCGCGGCTCTCTTTCTTCTTCGCCATCGGCATGAACTTCTTCATGGAAGCCTCCAAACTGCGCGCAGCCCGGTTCCTCTGGGCCAAACTGATGAAAGAGTTCAACCCGAAGAATCCGAAATCCTCGATGCTGCGGACCCACTGCCAGACTTCCGGCTGGTCGCTCACCGAGCAGGACCCGTACAACAACGTCATCCGCACCACCATGGAAGCAATGGCCGCAGTCCTCGGTGGCACCCAGTCGCTGCACACCAACGCACTGGACGAAGCGATCGCCCTGCCAACCGACCAATCAGCCCGCATTGCGCGTAATACCCAGCTAGTGATTCAGGAAGAGTCGGGTATCTGCAACGTCGTCGATCCCCTCGGTGGTTCCTACTACGTTGAGTCGCTGACCAATTCATTAATCGAAGAAGCGACCAAGATTCTCGACGAAATCGAAGAGCTGGGCGGCATGACCAAAGCGATCGAATCAGGCATGCCGAAACTGCGCATTGAAGAATCAGCCGCGAAAAAGCAGGCCGCTATCGATTCCGGCCGCGACGTCATCGTCGGTGTCAACAAGTACCAGTTAGCCGAAGAGGATGAAATCGAAGTTCTCGATGTCGACAACGCTGCTGTTCGTGAATCACAGATTGCTCGCCTTAACAAGATGCGCAACGATCGCGACGAGACCGCTTGCCAGCAAGCCCTTGACGCCATCACCGCGGCCTGCGAAAGTGGCGAAGGAAACCTGCTCGACTTAAGCGTTAAGGCTGCCCGCCTGCGCGCTTCGGTCGGTGAGATTTCCGACGCCATGGAAAAAACCTTCGGCCGCCACAAGGCTGAAATCAAACTGGTCTCAGGAGCCTACGGATCGATCGTGGAAGCAGACAAAGACTTTACCGACGTTAAACAGCGCATTGAAGAATTCGCCGCCAAAGAAGGCCGCCGGCCACGGATTCTGGTCGCCAAAATGGGGCAGGACGGTCACGATCGCGGTGCCAAAGTTGTGGCGACCGCTTACGCTGATGTCGGTTTCGATGTCGATGTCGGACCGCTGTTCCAGACCCCGGAAGAAGCCGCCAAGATGGCCGTCGAAAACGACGTTCACGTGGTTGGCGTTTCCTCTCTGGCTGCCGGTCACAAGACCCTGGTTCCGCAACTGGTTGCCGAGTTGAAGAAGCTTGATGCAACAGATATTGCCGTGGTTTGCGGTGGCGTTATCCCACGCCAGGACTACGACGCTCTGTTCGCCGCCGGTGCCGCCAAAGTTTTTGGCCCGGGCACACCGATTACCATCTCGGCGAATCAGACACTGGACGCCATCGAAGGAAAGTAGTTAAATAGCAACATACAATTAACATCAAGGGCGGGCCGGTTGGCTCGCCCTTAACTTTCAGCGAAACAGGTCTCTCTTGAAAAACGTTGAAACCATCGCCAACGGCGTCAGAAAAGGCAATATCCGCTCGCTGGCCAAAGCAATCACCTTGATCGAAAGCCGCAACCCGGACCATTCCGCTGCCGCCTCGAAACTGCTCGACAGCTTACTGCCAGACTCCGGCAACTCGATCAGGGTCGGCATCTCCGGGGTCCCCGGTGCCGGCAAAAGCACTTTTATCGAAGCCCTCGGCATGCACCTGATCGCCGCAGGCCACAAGGTTGCCATACTTGCCGTTGACCCAACCTCGCAGCTCTCCGGCGGCTCCATTCTCGGCGACAAGACCCGCATGGAAGAGCTCTCCCGTGAGCAGAATGCCTTCATCCGCCCTTCTCCCTCAGGCGATACCCTCGGCGGCGTGGCGCGTAAAACCCGCGAAACCATGTTGCTCTGCGAAGCCGCTGGATTCGACGTCATCATCGTCGAAACTGTCGGTGTCGGCCAATCGGAAGTGACCGTCGCTTCGATGGTCGACTTCTTCCTCTTACTACAGCTCCCGAACGCCGGCGATGAACTGCAGGGGATCAAAAAAGGGGTGATGGAAGTCGCCGATGCAATATTGGTCAACAAAGCCGAAGGCGACAATCGCCCGAAAGCCGAACTGGCCCGTCAGCAGTACGAAAACGCCCTGCATCTGTTCCGACCGAAAAGCAACAACTGGATCGTCCCAGCCCTTCTTTGCAGCGCCCTGCATAACGAAGGAATCGAAGAACTCTGGCAAACGATTCAAGATTTCAGCGAGAAGATGAAGCAGAGCGACGAATTTACCCAAAAACGCAACCTGCAGGCTAACGACTGGATGTGGTCGCTGCTGATGGAAGATTTAAAAGAGCTGTTTATGCGGGACAAAAACGTTGCAGCCATGCTCGAGCAGGTTCAGGCAGGAGTCAGCCAGGGGATAACGACACCGAGTGCAGCTGCGAAGCGCCTGCTTGAAACCTTCCGTCGCAGTCATTAAACACAAATCTCACACAACCTTAACAATCAGGAGCCATAAATGATGACCGAAAAAATCAACCACATTGGCATCGCCGTAAAAAGCCTCGACAACTCTATCTCCCTCTACCGCGACCAACTGGGAATGGAATTCGAAGGAACTGAAGTCGTAGCCGAGCAAAAAGTCAAAGTCGCTTTCCTGAAAGTCGGCGAAAGCCGGATCGAGCTGCTGGAGCCGACCGCGCCCGACTCACCGGTGGCGAAGTTCCTGGAAAAGAACGGCGAAGGCATTCATCACATGGCGTACGAAGTTGCCGATATTGCGGCTACCCTTGCTGAACTGAAGCAAAAAGAGGTACGCTTGATAGATGAGAAGCCTCGCCATGGTGCCCATGGTAGCCTGATTGCCTTTTTACACCCCAAGGCAACCGGCGGCGTACTGACTGAGATCTGCCAAGCAGGCCACTAGAGCATAACAATGTTATATTTCCGCAACCCTGCTTCTCATGCTGATTTAGAGCGATTTAAGTATTTTTAAATTGACTTTAAAGTGAAGAAAAATATACTCGGTTTTACTTTGTTACTACTTGGCCACTTACTGAGCCAGCAGCAATAGACAAACCGGGCCAGCCTGGAGACGAGCCGATGACGAAAACTCTGCTGACTGCATTACTTTTTACCATAGCGTTCGCCCTAGCCCCCCAGCCAGGCCATGCCCTGCTGCAAAAAGGCGAACAACTGCCGGAAGTGGCCGGAGAGACCATCGACGGTGAGCAGTTTTCCGCCAGCAGCCTCAAAGGCAAGCCGTTCGTGCTGAAAATCGGCACCACCTGGTGCGGCACCTGCGGCGTACAGTCGAAAGCGGTCAATGAGATGCGTGATTTCATGAGTGAGAACGACATCCAATTTGTCGAAGTCTTCATTCAGGAGAGCGCCAAAAGGGTTCGCAAGTTTTTCGACAAGAAAGGCTTTCAGTTGCCAGATCAAGTCATCCTGGACAACGGGAACATCTCCAAAAATTTGAATATCTATGCGATCCCCAGAGTCATTCTGGTCGACAAAAACCACCAAGTCTATCGTGACGGCGACAGCATTTCCAGCCGTACCCTGAAGAATAAACTGAAGCAGATGTTAGCGGCAAATTAAACCATCAAAACCATGCGCTCTGTGGTATAGAACCAACAGCATCCTGTTGCAGCAAAACTACAACAGGCTAAGGAAAGGGCTTTTGCCAGCCCGAGCACAACCCTCACAACCTACATTTTATTTAGCAAAATCAGTTAATTGCACAAAAGAAAAATACTGTTAATTTTTTTGGCACTGTATCTGCAAATTATGAAATTGGATTTCCAGTCGAGTGGTATTAAGGCCCCAATGGCTGAAAAGGTGTTTGTGACATTCCAGGAGGCTCCTGCTTGAAAAAACTCGTATCTAATTTCCCTCAGACATTCCTGCTGATCAGCCTGGCTGCCGGTGCCGGCACCAGTGCTCAAGAGGGAGTGCGGGTCAAATGCCCCGCCTGTGGCTACGAGTTCGATCCTGGTAGCAATTAATCACTTATCAATCGAATGACTGAGCAGAGCTTGAACTAAACAAGCTTTTTAACGCGCCGAATGGTTCGGCACTTTTTCAACCTTTTAAGGAGGTAACACCAATGAGCAGAATTCTAAAAGTCATGGTCGCCCTGCTGGCGATCGCAGCCATCGCCACCCCGGCAATGGCAGAACTGAAACTGAACGGCTATTTCCGCACCCAGATGATCGCCCAGCAACTGAGTGAAGGAAACGACAGCACTGAAAGCATGGTCGACCAGCGCCTGCGCATCAAGCTGAGCTACGACATCAACGAGCACATCAAGTTCGTTCACTACACCGAAGTCGACACCCCCTGGGGCCAGGCTGGCAGCACCCCGTCCGCGGACAAAGTAACTGTAACTACTGATGCAGTTAATTCCGTCGGCGATCCGGCTACCATCACCACCACTACCACTAAGGGCGAGAATGGCGGCAAGGCTGGTGCTGACGGCGTCAACATCGAAACCAAGAATGTCTACCTCGACCTCATGGTGCCGAACACCAGCATCAAAGCCCGCGTCGGTGTCCAGGGCTACGGCCTCGGCTTCGATAGCGCGATTATCGGTAACGATGTCGCTGGCATCTCCAT
>CALZLE010000449.1 GCA_945788205.1 uncultured Desulfuromonadales bacterium | reverse complement strand
TTTAATATCAGAACATTTATATTTAACTCCGTATCGCGTCTTTGCCGTAGGTTGGTCGTAATTAGATTCAACAACAATCACAGGGATACGGTGACGAGATAAATTTCTGACAATATGCAACCCATGCAAACAAAGACCTACAACAATCGCAGGTGAAGACTCTGACGTTCTCACTATAGACCCTCCCAAAAAAACAAAATTCAAAACTTAATGAGCTACCCCGTCGCAAGCAGCGGGTTATCAAAAAAAACTTAACTGCTCGTCGCGATGCAAGACGTCATAATCTCCTAGCTCTTGATTATGGACATAGCGCGTGACCTTTTCTTCGTTTCCATGACAACCGACTGTGCTTTCAATATAATCATCGGTTCAAAACTCGCCGCCCCATAGCTTCTTCTTTACATGTGAGCAGCGCTTGTAAATCTAGCACCGTCAAAATTTTTGTAATCGTTGCGAGTTTCTTAACGCTGTAACGAGGCACTGACTGCAACTGAGAATGGATGTGGTCCTTATCCGTTCCGATTTCAAAAAACTTGACCTCATATCGTCGCTCGATATCAAGACAGGCATCTCGCAACTCTTTATCAACAGCTTCGTCAAACACCACTCGACGGTACTTTGCAGGAAATACCAACTAATACAGCAATACGGTTACTTATGTATATACTAGCAATTGCGAGTATAGTCACAGCAAGCCGCCTTAAATTGAAACCCCAGAGATTAAAGCCCAAAAAACTACCTTAAAAAGCAAACGCACGTTTGTCATTTACGTTATCGCGCATTAACTTCGCTAGACTGTCAATCACTTGACGAGAAATTTGGACGGTTCAAAAATTGCTCAATTGACAGGTCTTAGACTAATTTCCATCAAGCGATACTTGCAAACGTTCCGGCATCTAACTCACTAAACCTCATAATCTTGTAGTTCTTTTTTTTGAGGGGGGGAAAAATAGACGAAACATGAACATATAGGGGTTTTTGTTCCAAGGGGTAAACCGAGGCAGTTGATATAAATCGCTGCCCTTTTCCACTCGCCCCCAACTAGTAGTAACTGCACACCTGTATCCTGCATCTCTCACCAAGGCAACATGCTCAAGGTCGAAATCTTTTCCCGGCTTGCCGTTCGGATAGGCAAAACTGTGTAACGGTTCACCAATCAAACCTTCAAGATACTCCTTGTTCTCGCAAATTTCGCGGCGAGCCGTTGCTTTGTCGACAGATGATAGGATCGGATGGTTCACAGTATGGCCACCTATCTCCATACCAGCTTGATGCAACTTCTTAATCTGCTCATCCGTCATCATCAAACTGCTTGGCTCAGGAACTTTTGCACTATCCAAAACTCGCTTCGCAAGGTCCAATCGCCTATCTGTCTTTATATATTTAATTTTATTGATCAGATCTTTAATACAGTTCTTCTTGGTTTCTTTTGTCTCCAGAGAATATTTTTCATAACCGAGATGTGTCAAATCAAGATGGAGCATACTAGTTTTTGAAATAGCCTCGATGATTCCATCATTCCACATCCAACCTCCATTGAGATAACCCGAGGCTATAAAAAATGTCGCCGACAAAGAATGTTTCTGTAATATAGGCAATGCGACATCAAAATTATCTGCGTATCCATCGTCAAAAGTTATTGAATAATTAAGCCATTTATTACTATTTTTCTGTCGTGAAATCTCCCTGAGCCCAAAAGGACTACCACCTACCCTTTTCAAAAGAAGAATTTTTTTTTCAAACTCAAAGGACTGACAGTCATCAATTAGAGTTGGCCCGCCTAATATTCGATGAAATATTAATATTGAACATTTTTTCCTCACGGTAATATTAATCCTTTGAATATAATTCACGTAACACTATTATAGTTCTTAATAGTCTATATGCTACTTAACTTAGACTTCAACAAATTCAATATATGAGTTTCTGGACCCTTAGGATAGCCAAATAAAGCCCACAACAACAATATACTAACAGTATATGTAATGGCACCAAGAATAATAATTAAAAACAAATTGATTATTTTGTAATTATAAAACATCCCAGCAATTAACGGCATTGCTGAACTCAATAATAACCACATGATGGCTGATGAAGTTAATGGACGAAAATATATTGCCAAAAAATCCCTTAAAAAAATCCGCAGAGTTAACCCTATAGTTATGTTTACAACAAAGAATGTTAATACCGTTACACCTAAAACAGCCAGAGAAGCCCCTATTAAACCTAAAGAATACGACAGCCAGATCAAAACAGGGATGAACACACATACCCTTATAAATTGAATAATAGTCGCTATCTTTGGTTTCCCCATAGCGATAAAAATGTACGGCGCATTCGAATTCAAGGCTATTATCGCACCCGCCACCGCCAAATATTGTACTAAAGCGATAGACTCATCCCATTGCGTTCCAAGAGCTACAGGTATTAAAACTGGCGCTATCGCTGCAACACCTACCCCCGCAGGCATAACCATTAGCGAAACGGATGCAATAACGTTAAGATACATCTCTTTTAGCTTCTCAGGTTGATGCGAGATTTTTGAGTAACCCGGATAGGTAGCACGGTTAATGTTGCTCGCCAGTTCTGTTGTTGGCAATGTCGATATTTCTTGAGCCATAGTAAAAAAACCGGCCGCCTGCGGGGAAAGAACTTTCCCAAGGATCATTTCCGGGGAACGGGTGTTGGCAAAATAGAAAAAGTTATTCAGCATCAGCCATTTAGAAAAATTAAACAACTCCCTCCATGAAGCATATGTAAATCGTGGCCGAAAGCTATGTAACAAATAGCTATTTATGGTGATGCATCCCTTCCAAATCAATGATCCTAGAACCAATGCCCAGTAATTTCGCAACCAAAAGGCCAGACCCATGGTACAAAAAAAGCTTATGATTTTAGGTAAAATTTGAAATTTGAATTCTTTATCGAATGTCAAATTTTTACGGAAATCAACAACACCGATATTTTGCAAACCACTGTTAAGAAACAAAAGCGACAGTGCCAACATGATTGGTTTCAATTTCTGATTGCCATAAAAATCAGCAACTAACCCGGAGACGCTTGCGACAAGAACAAAGGCGATAAGCCCAAAAGTGACATTAAAAGACCAGGCAGTATTATAATCTTCTGGCGTTGCATTCTGTTTTTGAATCAAAACAGTATCAAAACCAAAATTGCCAAAAACTTCAATTAAGGCAAAGAACGACATGATAATAGCAACCAGACCGAAATCCTCTGGCGTTAACAGACGTGCCAATATAATAGTGCTGACAAATCCAATGGCCTTAATAGATGTTCTAAGGCAAACCATCCATAAAGCACTTTTGGCAACCTGATTATTCAGGGACATAAATTCTCCACTATTTTTCCAAAAGTGCTTTTAATTTCTTAGAATCTGGGAGATGAATAAGGCCTTGTCGCACTATTACATGTGCGGTTTTTTTATCACCCTGCATTATGAATATGTTGGCCATCCCCAAATAAGCCTGTTCGTGGTCAGGCTTAATATTTAGTATCTCCTTGTATACCTCCAATGCATCTGAATATTTATTGTTGACAGATAAAATCGTTGCCTTTTGTAGCAGTACCATTGGCAATAAAGGGAAATCTGCAGCACTCCTCGTGATAACATAATCAAGGTTGCCAATTGCCTGATAAGGATACCCCTTCCGCGCATCAACCAAGGCCCAACAGAAATGGTGCAGATGGTTCCAAGTTGGACCATAAATACTTCTTAACTTATCGCCCCGTTCAAACCTATTAGCATGATTCACTCCCATATACATGCAGTATTCTGGTAATTTCTTTTCCTTCACCTGATTCACAATATAGTCAACAGAGTAACTTCCCGAAAACACCGTGGAGCACATAAACCACACTAAACTAAATAGAACCAGCATAACTTTCCGGATCATTTGAACACACACTCTCTTGGTTCTTCATGACCCAAAAATAATAATGGGCTGCTGGACAGACCATAGGCGCCTGAACAAAATACAGCTAGCAGATCCGTCGGCGCCACTTCTGGCAGCTCAATCTTTTTACCAAAGGAATCGATCGGCGTGCATAGAGGGCCAACAACATGGCATGACTGAGTAACGGAGCACCCTATCCTGTCGGTGAGTGCCATTGGATAGGACTTTTTTATAATCTGCCCAAGGTTGCCTGAAGCAGCCAACTGATGATTCATGCCACCATTAAGCACCAAAAAAGTCTCGCCCCGAGATTGTTTGACATATTGAACTTGAGCGATATAAAGTCCCGCCTCACCGATTAAATAACGCCCCGCTTCTACGACAAATTTTGTGTCAGAAAATTTTTCTTTTTTAGTTTGAAGCAATTGTTTCAAACACATACCAACTGAATAGATATCTAACTCTTCATCAGCAGCAAAATAAGGGATTCCAAACCCTCCACCTAAGTTGATGAAACGTGGAGGCTTAGGGCAATCTGGCAATAGACTTTCAAATACCTCAAATGCCTTTCTCATGGCATCACTGATCGAATCATGATTTAGATTCTGGGATCCGGCAAACAAATGGAATCCAACAAAGTTAAGATTTGGCCATTCCTTAAATTTTTTCAATACGCGAGGAATTTCTTCCTGATCTATCCCAAAAGCTTTAGGTCCTCCCCCCATACGCATACCCGATGCCACTAGCTCAAAGGCCGGGTTGATACGAAGTGCGATATTGAGTTTGCACCCAACTTCACCAGCAACCTCGTTAGCCATTTCCAGTTCCTGTTCGGACTCCGCATTGAGGCTACCGATCCCGGCACGACATGCGGCTTCAAGTTCCTGACGACTTTTTCCCGGACCCGCAAAACCAATATCTTCTACTGGAATACCAGCTTCAAGCGCTCTGTTCAGTTCACCCAGAGAGGCCACATCGGCACCACACCCTAGACCTTTAAAGAAACTGATTACTTCAGGGTGAGGATTGGCTTTGATGGCATAGTGGATGTCAACCTCACCAGAGATCGCAGCACGCAGCATCTCAAACTTCTTTCGTGCGACGTTGAGGTCATAAAGATATAGTGGCGTGCCGGTTTCTGCGGCAATTTCAGAGACTGGCCGGCCACCGACACAGAGCTGATGGTTGCTTACTTCGTAATATTTCAGAACTGATTCAAGTGCGTTATGCATCGGTCAAAACCTTTATTGTCCACGGAAGGCTCGGAAACTCTGAAAAAAATTTATAAAATGATCCTATCAAACGTTGCCTTCTGGTTAGTTGCGGATTGAGCTTTATGCTCACCAGTAATATTCGAAAGTGCTTTCAACTCGTCAAAAATCTGATCACAACAAATGAAGCCTGGCTTATAGAGCTGCTTTAATGATTTCACCTTATATTCCAACGTAAGTTCTGGTTGAACAACAAAAGGGACTTTTATGTTTTTCAACTCACGAACCAAACATTCCTGGTAGACGCTTCGAGAAAACCACACTCCATCTCCCGATAAACTTCATAAACTGTTCCGCGGAAAGCACGAATAATTAGTACTTATACTTAAGACTAGATTATTAGCTTCATATAGTAGGTCCGTGATTTCAAATCTTTTCGTAGACTATCGTTCTAGAGAGTCCCGGTACCTCGCCTGCACATCTTTACGGTCTATCTTGCCATTGGGATTCAGAGGCAGACTGTCCCAGACCTCGATGACTTTCGGCTGCATGTAGTTTGGCAGCCCTTTTTGACAAATACTTTTCAATTCATCAACACTTATCGGCTGCCCATCGCGTGCCGAAACGATGACCACAATCGCCTGTCCTAGCGCATCGTCTTTCACACCGAAAGCAGCAGCATGCCGGACACGACCAACTGCATAAAGGGCTTCTTCAACCTCCGTCGGGCTGACGCGATACCCGGAGGTCTTGATCATTTCATCTAAACGCCCTACGAAGTAGAGGTATCCCTCCTCATCCATTTTGACCCGATCGCCAGAATAAACCACCATCTCGACCATCTGCAAAGCTGGCAATGCAAAAGGGTTCGGCTTAAAACGCTCTGCGGTCTTGGCCGGATCGTTCCAGTAGCCCAATGCCACATGCGCGCCACGCTGAACCAACTCACCTGGCTCCTCCGGTTTGCAGTGCTCCCCCTTTTCATTGACCACCCAGATTTCTGCATTGGGTATCGCCTTCCCCATACTGGTAGGCCGCCTAGAAACCTCCTCGGGGGGCATGAATGTACCACGAAAGGCTTCCGTTAGCCCATACATAGGAAAGACACGAGTATGAGGGAGACGGTTAGAAAGATCTGCTATAACAGAAGCAGGAAAAGCACCGCCACTATTGGTCAAATAACGCCAACTAGGAAAACGGTTTTGATTCCATTCCTTCTGTAACAACTGCACCCAGAGCGGTGGAATCAAAGCAAGGCCTGTTATTTGCTCCTTTTCCAGCGCCTTCAAAATATCATTTGGCAACAGATAATTAATCAGCACGCAGGTAAAGCCGACATAAAGACTGCAGGTCAACTGATTCAAGCCGTAATCAAAACTGAAAGGGAGAACACTCAGAACTCGATCTTCCGGGGTATTTTCCAGATATGCCGAAACACTTTCTGCCCCAGCAAGCAGATTGCGTTGTGAGAAAACGACTCCTTTGGGCTTCCCGGTACTACCAGAGGTATAAATGATCGAAGCAACATCAACCTCAACAACCCTTGGGAAAGTGATCTGATCATCAATTGGCCTAGCACAAAGCTGCTCCCGATCAACGATGGTCATGGGCAATCCATCAGGCGTATCGCCTTCTCCATGTATGACGATATATTCAAGAGCCGGGCAGTCAGGAAGGATTTCGAGCAAATGCTGAACCCTTTGTTTACTAGTCAACAAAAAACGCGCCCCCGCATCTGCCAGGATATGTTCAACTTGAGGAGCCTTGAGTAAAGAGTTTATATCTACAAAAATACCTCCAGCCCGGTTTGTAGCAACAATGGAGATCGCTTCTTGATGGCTTTTTTCAAGATAGATAGCGACACGGTCGTCCTTCACCAAACCAAGTTGAGACAAACCTCTTGCCAAGGCATCAACTTCAGAGTCGAATGCTTTAAAGCTAAGTCGCTTTTTTTTATAAACAAGAGCCTCTTTGTCTGGCATCAACAAGGCTTTTTCTTTAAGGCAATCTGAAATAGTAACTTTTAGCATTGCAGTATCTCCACAAACTATTTGACAGCTACCGCTGAATTTAAATAATATTTTCGTTCTAAACAGGCAGCACTACGACTTAACATGCGCTTTCAACCACAGCTCCAACACCAGAAATACCCATAAATTATCCCCATAATAAGACGTATCATCTGAATATAATTGTTTTTTTAATTTCTGTAGATATTCGGGACGAACAAACTTAAGCAACTCAGCAGAATCACTAAACAAACTGTCCTCGAGAAGCATATTGAGTGCCTTGTCTTCTCGCAACCACTTAGCAATTGGCAAGCCCATACCATGTTTCGCCTTATGAATAATCTCATCTGGCAGAAAACCGCGCATCGCCTCTTTAAAAATGTACCGGTTCCGCCCGGACTTCACTTTCAAAGATGACGGAATGGTACAAGTGAAATTGACCAGATCTTTATCTAGCAATGGGTAACGAACCTGCAATCCAGCAGATTCAACCATCTGGGTAACTTTACGCAAGTCATTATCAGTTATAGTGTACTTCATATCTAGATAGAGCAGGCGATCTGTATCATCAGCCGGGGACACACGATCATAAACCTGTTGGGCCCGCTGAAAAAAACAATCGGTATCTACCAGCTTCAAAAAATCTGGCTGAAATATTTCTGCATTGTCTATTTCAGCGAGCAGATTGTAAGAATAGAAACGTCGTGGATTCATCATGCTGGACCTACGGACGTACCTTTTTGCCCTATAAAACAACCCACTGGATGGCATCAGTTGCAGCAATGGTTCAAAAACCTTTTTTCGGAAAAGTTCGGGCAACTGGGCATAACGCTGAAACACCAGATTGCTAACATAGCGTTCGTTACCACCAAATATTTCATCGCCACCATCACCACCAAGCATCACTTCAACCCCATGTTCGCGGGCCAGTTTTGCGCAAAAATATGCAGCGACGACCGATGCATTACCCATCGGCTCATCATAGATCTGTGGCAAGTATTCAATTAGACTTAAAACATCTTCAGGCGTGACGAGGTACTCATGCTGCTCGGTCCCAAAGCGGTCGACGGCAATTCTTGCAAAATCAAGCTCATTATA
>CALZLE010000448.1 GCA_945788205.1 uncultured Desulfuromonadales bacterium | reverse complement strand
GTTTGGAAGCAATGCTTGCGTTGCAGAATTACCGATTCGGGTCAGAGAGTCAACCGAGTGAATAAGCCCTCTCTGCCCTACTTTAACAAATAACCCTGACAAATAGCAGGTAGATAAGCGATAAAAAGCGCTGAAGAAGGCTATTTTCCCGCCTTGTAAATTAAATACGGTTCGTTCCCACCTCCGCCCCCGGAAAAATCCTTTCAGGCAAGGCTGAAAACAGCCAATAAGTCAGCAAGTGGAAAAATATCTTAGCAGCAAGTTTCTTGGGGTTCTTGGCGGCTTGGTGGCAACTCAGCATATATTTGTCCGGCAATAAACCGAAAAAATATGCCCGATCATCGTATTTACAATGCCTTCTCATTCTATCAGAAGCAGTAAGCAGGTGGCTCGATTTTTGGAAAACGTTTTCATCGCCAATTGTTGATCGGAATGGTATGTGTTGACAAAATATAATTAGAAGTACATAATAAATAGCATTCTTGTCCACTCTGTCCGACTTTTGAGTTGAACGGCTAACGTATTAGGAGAAAAATCGATGCTGAAGAAGATTCTGGGTGTTTCCGTTTTGTGCTGTCTTCTGGCTGTTCCGACCTGGGCCGAGACCCTGCAGGTTGTTAAGGCCACCGCGATACCAACCATTGACGGCGTTGATGAGGCAGCATGGAGCAGCGCTCCCGAGCTGAGCGTTTCAGTGTCGCAGATCCCCGGAAAGATTGCTCAGGTGAACATGGAGAAGCAGACCGGGAAATATGCCAAAAACTGGCCAAAAAGTAAGCCGAATGCGACCGGCGAAGTCAAATTGAAGGGGCTCTACACCGCTGACATGATTTATTTCCAGGCTAAGTGGGCAGACAGCAGCATGGATGATCAGCACAAACCGTTCAAGTGGGGGGGGGCCAAGCAGGATGGCGAGTATCTCGACGGCAAGGAGCGAGAGGACCGCTTTGCCATGCAGTTCCCGATCAGTGGCGAGTTCGACTCCAATATGTTGGCCGAGGTCGATTCGGTGATTGACATGTGGCAGTGGAAAGCCGCCCGCACTAATGCTGCCGGGATTATTCATGACAAACATCATGTCCGTTCCCAAACGCCATTAGCCGGTAAGTTCTCAACCCACTACTCTGCTGGCGGTAAGGAAATTTATATCGTTCGTAAGAATGACGGTGACGTCTCGCCGTATAAGTCGAATAAGATCGACCCCTTCATCTATCAGGGCGATGTCGTCGCACAATATATCCCGTTTGTCCCTGACGTAGCAGACGCGGCCGACGTTCTGGCCAAAGGGAGCTGGAAGGATGGCGTTTGGACGGTAGAAATCGCGCGTAAACTGGATACCGGTCATCATGACAGCGATACGATCTTTGATCCGGCCAAGTCGACCCAGACAGCGGTTGCTGTTTTTGATAGTGCCGGTGATCACTTCCACGCAGTTTCCAACGAAATAAATATTACCTTTAAGTAAACTATGAATAGGCCGGGGGTAGCCGCCCACGGCCTATTGGGTTTCCTTATCATGTCAAGGGTATTGCCGATGAAATTTACCTCGATCGCATTCCGTATCAATGGCGGATATTTGGCATTGATACTCCTGCTGCTGATTCTCGGTGGTCTCTCCCTGTTCAGTGTCAGCAGCATGACCGACAGCATGGTTGAATTGAATGCCGGGATGAAAGCGGTGGGTGGCGACCTGGAAACGGCCGTGGCGCAGATGGGTAGCCTGGAAGACAGTGTGGCCATTCTGCAGCAGAGTGAGGCCGAATTCGCAACCTTGCGCGATATGCAGCAGGATCTGCAGGACAGTCGGCAAGCAACGGTAAATATCGGCAATGGTCTTGGCGAGATAGAAAAAAGCTTTGCCGAACAGAGTTCAGCACTAAATGATGTCGGCGCCAATGTCGCGACCATCAGTTCCGGACTGCGGAGTGTTTCCGGTGAAACCCAGCAGCTGATTCAGGATGCCGAAGCAATTAATGCCTTGATCCTGCAAACCTATATCGGATTTTTCAACTATCTTAACGAGTATGTTGCCGATGTTGAAACGCCACTGGTCCAGATTGAGGAGATCAGCCAGCGGCTTGCCAGCGTGGCTGAAGTTCTTGGCGAGCAGGTGACGGCAGATGCCGAACTGGTCGCGCGAATCAAAAAATCCCTGCGCCGCTACCGCCGTTACATGCAGAATCTTGGCGAAACAACCAGCACCACCCAGATCAGCGAGCTGAAAGTGCCGCTGATCGACTGGGGCGGCAAAATCATGACCGATGCGCAACTGTTGCGCGAGCGCGCCTGGGCGATTGCTGGCGAACAGAATCAGCAGGCATTGTCAGCCGCTGGAAATGCAGAAAAAGAGGTCCAACAAGCAGTAGCGGCAAGTGCCGCGGCTGAAGAGGTTTTGACGCGCTCGGTAACACTGGCACGGGATGCCAGTGGGCAGATCGGCGACCTGACCAGCGGTTTGACCGCAGCGATTCAGGGGGTGGATAAGAGCATCTCCGAGGTGCCCAAGGCGATCGCCGGTGCCACCGAGTCTCTGGGGGGAGTACGCAAGTCAATGCAGGTGGTC
>CALZLE010000447.1 GCA_945788205.1 uncultured Desulfuromonadales bacterium | reverse complement strand
CTGGACAACACCCTTGGGGGGCGTCACCCTTTCCCACACAGTCAGCCCTTATACCTACACCATTGACGGGCTAACTAATGGCCAATTTTACCAGATCCGGCTAAGGTGGCAGGACGCCGACAATTCTCCCGATGAACAAATCCAGACCGCCCTGCCTTCCTATAATCCTCTTATCCATAATTCTCTAACCACGATTTCTGCCAAATGGGGCAGTTCCTGGGGGATCAGCGCTGGTCAATACGGCGAATTTTCCTGCTCAACCTGTCACAGTCCTGACACGACTAACATCAAAAGAGTAAAAGAAAACATTGCCACACCCGACAATACCAATTGGGGTGGACTTACTTCTTCCAGTGTCAGCGTAGCTTTTGATGATGCGCAAGATGGCTCTGCAGATTTTGGCGACGATTCGGACAGTCATACGGTCTCTAACCGTGTTTGCGAGGTCTGCCACAGCCTGAACAAGTATCACAACTACGATGTAACCGATAATAGCGGGGGGGAGACTGATCATTACAACGGCCAGGACTGCATTTCCTGTCACCAGCACAATAACGGGTTCCACCATGGCGGCAACGGTACCGGCTGTGAGCCCTGTCACGGCCACGATGCAGGCTATGAGTACAATCCCGGTGAATATAGCGCTGGAAGAGGGAGCGTCACAAGCCATTCTACGCATACCGAAAACGACTTGGACGATGTAAGAGGCCCGGCACTTGCGTGTAACTTATGCCACGACACAGACAATTTTCCTTACTTTGGGGATAATGGTGGCAGTGTCGATTTTAATGGCGACGGCAAATTCAATCTGGCTGAAACGGACATATGCGACAGATGCCACAGTCCTGACGGTCCTGTGAATGGCCTGGCTGGAGCAATCAGCGCAAAAGACAACTGGGACACGGGCGTTTATACCGCTGGTTCTTTAACTCCCGGCAAAGAGCTGTGGTGTATTTCGTGCCATGACTCAGGCACATCACTCATGGGTGGCAGGCCAGCACCTGATGTCGCAGGCGACAACACCGATTATGGCTACTACGGCTCTGGACATGGCGCTTTTGCAGTCCAATGTGAAGCTTGCCATGATCCATCCATGCGGCACAACTTTTACGGCAATGTAACCTACGACGATGCCCTCAACAATTACAAAGAGGCATACCGGCTTGGTGACGTCGGCGGTCAGAACCCGATGAATATCCCCGGCAGTGGAATCAACTGCGCGACCTATACTCCCAACAACTATCGGCTCTGTTTTTCCTGTCACAGTGAGGAGACATTGCTCAGTAATACCAGAACAGGAAGTTGCACAACCGGTGACTATTCACCTGCAGCAAGCCTTTTTACCGGGTTTAGTAATCGGAGTGCGGCTGGTAATGATAACGGCTTGGGGTGGGATGAATCGACGAATCTCCACTGGGAACACCTGACCGATATGAATTCGACCTGGTGGCACTCAGAAGGCCCCAACCAGGGCAACGCTTATTTAACCTGCCTCACTTGTCATAATCCACACGGTGACTCTTTCGGTGGAAATGCCACCAAAAGGATGACCCACAGTGATTTTGAAATTATCTGGGACAGCGACAGCAACGGCGACTTCGGACAGGTTGGTACCGCCGGTAGCTATGGAGATCGCTGCTCAACGGCCTGTCACGGGGTCGGCACAAAATATTACCGGAGCCATCCCCCGACTCTGGACAGCATCGTTCTGGCAGACAATAACAGCGCTGATCCGGCCGCAGCTGAGGCTGACCATACCAACAGCCAGTCGGTAACTGTTACCATAGGTAACAGCGGTAACGTGCCAACCCACATGCAATTCGCCGAGGATTTCGATTTTACAACCAATACGACCGGCTGGGTCGCCTTTAATCCGACCTACACCTATACTCTGAGCGTTGGCGAGGGGGTAAAAACGGTCTATGGCAAGCTCAAGTCCGCCGATGGTCAGTCCGCCACGCGGAGCGCAACCATCGTTCTTGACAGCACCGATCCGGTTGTCGGCAGCACTACTCTGACATCTCCCAACGGTACTGAGGTCTGGATACAGGATGCCAGCGAGAATATCACCTGGACTCCGGGAGAGATCAGCGACGCCAACCTGAAGAGCAGCCCGGTTTCGCTGGCGTATTCGACCGACAGCGGCTCCAGCTTCCCCAGCACGATTGCCAGCGACGAGGCCAACGATGGCAGCTACCCCTGGAGTGTGGCCGTCGAAGAGAGCGACAAGGTTCGAGTTCAACTGATCGCAACCGATAAAGCCGGCAACCAGGGCTATGACAGTTCCGGGACCGACTTCACCATCGAATCGGTCATTCCGGTGCTGACCAGCATCACCCTGGTCGACAATAATAGTACAGATCCGGCCGAAGCTGAAGCTGGTTACAGCAACAAGCAGTCGGTAACAGTGAACTTCAGTGTCAGCAAACATCCAACCCACATGCGACTGGCCGAAACCTCTGACTTCAGCGGCGCCACCTCGACCGGCTGGATCGACTTTAGTTCCAGTTACGAGTACTCCCTTACTGCAGGCGATGGTCTCAAAACAGTTTATGCCCAGCTCAAAAACGGCGCAGGTGAATCTGTTGATACGAGAAGTGACACGATCGTTCTGGATACAAACGCTCCGGCCATTTTAGGCAGTACTCTGACCGCGCCCAACGGCAATGCGACTCGCTGGATGGCTGAATTCTGGACCAAGGGCAGTGATCAGACCGTCACCTGGGCCAGCGGAGATATCACCGATGACAATCTGAAAACCAACCCCATCTACCTGAGGTATTCATCGGATTCCGGCTCAGCGTGGGTGAGCACTTTTGCCAACGACGAAGGCAATGATGGCTCTTACACCTGGACGGTCACACCTGAGACGACTCACTACGCCAGAGTCCGGATTGCCGCCCGGGATAAGGCAGGCAATGAGGGAACGGATGATTCGGACGATGATTTTAATGTCAGTCCGCCCTATATCGTGATCAATGCAAACGACTCAGGTGCAGGCAGTCTCAGACAGGTCATCCAAGACGCACAAGCGGGAGGAGGCTACACCCCAATCTGGTTCGATATCCCGGTTGGTTTGATGACCAATGGTGTCGCGGTGATCAACCCAGCAACCGAAACATCCTGGCTCGTAGCAGGTATCACCCTTGACGGTCAGTCTCAAACTGTTTTACGTGGTGATACCAACCCCAATGGTCCAGAAATCAGAATGCACAAGATCGGCGGTAGCGCCAATAACGGCCTTGGCCTCTCGGCAGGTTCAATCACTGTCAGAGGGATGCAGTTCACCGGTTTCACTCGCGGAATCATTAGTGCCGGAGATGGTAATACGATTGAATCATGTCAGTTTGGTTTTTATTCAGACTCAACAGGTTACGGTGCCGGTGCAAATTCAGTTGACATAGACCTTGACGGTCAAGGCAGCATCGATGGGAATTATTTTGCCTGTTCAGGCTTTGGAGTTCAACCTTCGGTAAGTGGTTCAATTATAAAGAATAATATCTTTGGACGATATCCGAACGGCACGAGCTGTGCCAATAGTACTGCAATTTATCTGAACGCTGTGATGCTGAATACTGAAATTTCAGATAACGTCATTCGCAGCTCGAATACTGGCATCTATATCGCTGGATCAACCGGCGATACGATTATCAAAGGGAATCAGATCGGCGTCGAATACGATGCAGAAATCGATAGTTGGAGTGACGTCGCCGGACCATTGTATGGCATACGGATTGATACCGGAGGAAGAGGTCATCTGATAGGCGGACCTTCCGATGCAGATTCCGACGTAGTTCTCGAAGACAGCAATGTTATTGGCGCAAGTTCTTACGGGATCTGGGTCGAGGACTCGCAAGATTATGCCACCCAAATTTATGGCAACTTTATCGGCACCAATCCCGAGCAGGATGAGGTTTTTGCCGGGAGCGTCGGCGTCGGGATCGGAGTTTTCAATGGGCTGACTGTCGGCGGCGGTGATGCAGGTGAAGCAGGAAACGTTATCGCCAACATGAGCCAGTATGGGATCAAAATAGATGGTTCCGGTAACTACTCGGACTACCATAAGTTCAGCAGAAACTCCTTCTATGACAATGGTGACGACTCGGCTGATGATGCCATCTATCTGAGCACAGGTGGTAACGGCGCCGTAGATCGCCCTGTCATAGATAGCCTGACGACAACAACACTGAGCGCAAGCAACCTTTTCGGCGGCTACAGCGTGGATACAGGTGATGTCGTTGAGGTCTATCTGGCTGATTTCGACGGCAGCGAATACGGCGAAGGCAAAACCTATATTACGTCGGGGGTTGTCCCGTACGGAGCAACCACTCTCGATGTCGATATTTCAGGGGCTGGTTTAAATTACGGTGATTGGGTCACGATTACCACGACCCATACATACAAAGGCACCTCGGCATTCAGTACAAATGCCAGGCTTGCCGGACCTGCTGTGCCGACTCTGGATTGGACTGGCGAGAGCAACTACACGACCGACGGAGTCGATCCTGACAGTGCAACGCAGAACAGCACATTTACTTTCCGGGTGGAATATACCGATACCGACAATGACTCGCCGTGGCCGATCGAAGTCTGGATAGACACCGACGACAGCGACAGTTATGAAGCCGATGAAAAGTTCGCCATGACGGCAGTGGATGGCGGTGACACCGACTACACCGATGGGAAGCTGTACAGCTACAGCAGGGCCTTGGAATTGGCCGGTGACTACACCCTGAAGTACCGCTTCTACGCATCGGATGGCAACTCCGCCGCGACCGGAACCCCGACGGCTGACCAGACACTTGCGGTTACCAATACGCCGCCGACTGCTCCAACGATTGTCAGTCCTGCGGACGGTGCAGTCGACGTGACTCAGCCACTGATTCTGGACTCTTCTACTTTCTTCGATGCCGATGGAGACTCGCATTACGCCAGTCAATGGCAAATCAGTACCGTGCAGGGTGACTATACTGCGGGCAACCTAATCGAAGACAGCGGTGCGACTGCTGCAGGCACCCGATTCGTGGTCAATTACACCCTGTCGATCGGTACGACGTATTATTGGAGGGTTCGCTATCAAGACGCTCATGGCGCCTGGTCCGATTACACCGAAGCCAGTTTGACGACACTCAACAACAGTCCACCGGACACTCCGGCACATGTCTCTCCGGCTGCGAATGCTGAAGGGCTAAGTACAGATATTACGTTGCTGGCGGATGCATTCTCCGATTCTGACGGAGATACACATCAAGGAAGTGTCTGGCAGGTCAGCACCCAAAGCGGCGACGACTTTGTTGCCGCAATAGTCCACAACAGCGGAATCGCTGCGGCTTCAACAAGCTATGTCGTTCCGCTATCACTACAACCGAACACCGTCTACTTCTGGCGAGCTCGTTACCAGGATAGTGCTGGTCAGTGGTCTAACCTTTCAGAACCGACCAGATTCAAGACCACCAGCATCGAAAGCTATTATAAATTCGATGAGGGGACAGGTACGACTGTTGCCGATTCTGTCGGAAGCAACAATGGCTGGCTGCAGAACGCGGCAACAGGCGCCACCTGGATCGCTGGCTTCGGTGGCGGCTCAGCTTTGAGGTTTGACGGTATTGATGACGGCGTTAGCTGGAATTACAGCGGCGCCACGCCGTCAAATAACTTTGCCTTGGAAGTGCTGGTCAAAGCCACCACGACCCATGACACCAGCGGCGCGGAAACCGACGATGGAACGACAGGGCTCAGCGGTCAACACTACCTGTTCGATGCGCCCTACTTCGCCGCGCCCAGTGCTGGTGCCGGCGTCTCCCTGGGAAGCAACGGTATCACGGTCTACGAACACAGCGGAGGCTACCTGCCACCGCTGGCGCGCTATGTGCCTGCCGAAAAGAACCCGGTGCAGCCGGATCTTGGCACTACCGAATGGAACCATGTCATCGTCAGCTACCAAGACCGGCAACCGCACATCTATGTCAATGGCCTACTGGTTCACGTCGGCTTGCAGTCGCCGAAGACCACGGTCTATGCGCCAATGGTACTGGCTAACGGTTATTACGGGAAGTTCGCCGGCGATATCGACGAAGTCGTGATCCATAAAGCGCCTCTGACGGAAGCCGAAGCACTAAATCGCTGCATAGACGTAGGCAAATGTGCCGACGCAGATCTCGACAGCGACGGGGTGACTGACAGCGTGGATAACTGTCCCTTAGAGTACAACCCAGGACAGGCAGATCACGACAACAACGGCATTGGCAACGTCTGTGAATATTTAAGCTACTGGAAGATGGACGATGCCAGCGGAAGTGCTGCAGTCGATGAAGCAGAAAATGAAAACCTCACCCTCAGCGGCGGCACCAGCTGGAGCACAGGGGTTAACAGTAGTGGCGGACTAGCATTCAGCGGTGTCGGTGTTAATACCAGCGCCGAGAATATTCTCGATAATTATGCTGGTGACTTCAGTATCTCTATCTGGCTTAAATTCCCAACAGGCGCGGTCAATCCCAAATGGAGTTTTGGCAAAGGTCTCGATCCGTATCGAAGTCTTGGTATCGGTATCGGCCATTGGGTAGACACCGATGTTCCGGTGGCTCCAGTATTTTTCGTTAACGATGGGACTCCAGGAGCCTTTCTCGATCCGGAGTATGAGTGGCCACACCGCAAAGCCCTGAGCGCAGGCAGCATCCCCCGCAATACTTGGGGCCATTTTGTCTGGACTATAGACCGGGGCAATCATGTTATGACGGCTTACAAAAACGGCCAGTATGTAGCTTCTAGCGACATCTCGATTTTAGGAACAAATCCTATCACCGACGACAAGCTTTTTAAGCTTGGTAGTGCCGGCGAAGCCTCTAGTATGTTTACCGGCTCGATGGACAATGTCGCCGTGTACGATTTTGTTCTCGAAGCGGATGATGTTCATGCACTTTGCGAAGCCGAAGCCGGTGTCAGCAATTGCCCGTAGGAAATGAGTAAGCAGCTCAGTCACTCTAAATGGTGCGTATTTTTGCTAGCTACGATTCCGTTCTACAATATGATATTTGATCTGCGTCTTGATCGTTTCACGCACTTTGCGATTCAGCTCCCGCTCCTGAAGTAGAGATATCTGCATAACCCGATCACTCAAAGAGGGCTTCTGCTCTTTCTGCTCCGGGCTGTGGCAGTTGGCACAGGAAGTCTGAAACACAGCCATTTCACGCTGTTCCCGCTGTCGGTGAAAATTCAACAGACGCTGCACGTCAGGCTGATCGAGATCCCCAAAGAAAGCCTTGGCCCGTGTCACCAGTTTATGCAGGTTTTGTCGGGTTGGTGGTAGCAGCTGCTCGCCCCGCTCGCGGAACTGATGACAACTCTCACACTTCCCTTCAAAAAGCCCGGCCAGAGCATTTTCCTGCCGCTGATGAAACAGGAACAGAATCTGAACCTTTTCTTCGGTGACCAAACCCGGAGCCAATCCCTGCATTTTTCTCAACATCAGCAGGGTCTCCTCTTCTGACATGCTGCGCCCGGAAAAGCGATTAGCCGGGTGGCAACTGGTGCAGGTTTCTTGAAACACCTGCAATTCCCGCCGTTGTTCACGAACGTGGAAATCAACCAGTCCCCGGATATCACTTTCACTGATCTGTCCCTTGCTGTAATCCTGCATCCGCTGCAACGAAATCCGCCAGGCCCGTTCATCTTTAATCGTCCCGACTGCTCGCTGTGCGGCGTGACAACTGGTGCACTTTTCCATAAACACAGTCCGACCGATCATCTGCCAGGGGTCCAATTCTTCTTTTTCCAAACCGAGCCCTCCGCGCACATTTCTGTCGAGTGCAACACGATGCTCCCGTACGTGATAGTTGATAATCAATTCAACGTCTCGATCAGAAATATCGTTGCCTGCTTTCTGCCGCATCTTCTTTACCAGCGCAGCAACCTGTGCGCGATTCAATGATTTATTACTGGTTGTATTTCCAGCGTGGCAGAGTTGACATTTCTCCTCAAAAACTTCTGCTTCCTGTTTTTGGCGACTCACGTGGAAAGAAACCACAGTTGCTATATCAATGTCAGAAACCTTAGCGCCGTGACTGTCGCGCATTTTCTGGATGGTGGTTTTCCAGGTTTCTTCATCACCACTGGCAGAAAGAGCGCGCTCCAGATCATGACAATTATCGCACGCCTGATTGAAGACAACAGCCCCTTCAGGTTCCGAAATGTTTCTGCCAGTTGAGCCCGGAGGTTCCGGATGACATGCAGACAGAAATCCGAACGGTAGCAATACCGTAAGGAAAATTTTCCAGATGTGACGTTTAATAAAAGATGAATTTTGCACGATAACTCTCCCCCGAACAGCATTGCTCTCATTAAGTTCCCAGCCGATACCACTGTACATTAGGGGACAATGTGGCAGTCAACTCTCTCGGGCGAAAAAAAGTGAACAGATGTGATCAAATCATCACAAATACGTTGATTTCAAAGATAGGGGCTTAGATTTGAAAGGATTGAAACTAAAGACAGGAGCGCAGCACAACCGAGTTAAACCGGTGTGACCTATTCTGCTGCGAGATGAGCCGGACTAATTCCTCCATTCGGACTCACATAACGGACTTCGCACAGAAGGTCAAAACCGATCTGCTGACTGACAGTTTTCCGGATTTTCGCAATCAGTCCGAGGATATCCGCAGAGCTTGCGCCCCCAAGATTGACAATAAAATTGGCGTGCTGGTGGGAAACCTCGGCCTGACCGACACGACAACCCTTGAGACCAGCGTCTTCGATGATTTTCCCAGGTGGCCCAACGCTGGCGTGCATCTCTGACGTGCTTAAAAAAACAGATCCACAGTTCGGCTGTTTTCGCGGAAGCTTCTGTCGCCGGGTGCGCAAATCATCGATCATTTCTCGGCGAACTTCAGTTCGTCTGCCAGATGGGCATTCAAGCTCTACCTCGACCACAACACAACCGGTTCCTTGCAATGCACTGTGTCGATAAGAAAAGTCACACTCCGCCCGGCTGAGTAACTTTACATTGCTGGCTGCATCAATAATTTTTACCCGAACGACATTCTCACCAATCCCTTTGCGCTGGCTACCACCGTTCATCATCACCAAGCCACCAACAGTACCAGGAATCCCGATGGTGTGTTCCAGGCCGGTTAAACCGGCCCGCATCGACAATTTTGCCAGCTGCGGGACCCAGGCTCCGCCACCTGCGACAATTCTCTGGCCGGTTATCTGGATACCCGACAGCTGCTCACCGATCTTCAACACCAGGCCACGCACACCAGCATCATCGAAGAGCAGATTGGTCCCCTGCCCGATCACCACCAGTGGAACCTGTTGCTCACGGACGAACCGCACCGTGGCTGCAGTCTGCTCAACACTTCCCGGCTCAATCAACAGATCGGCAGTGCCACCAATTTTCCAGCTGTTATGTTTGGAAAGTGGCTCATCAACCAACACCTTTCCAACATCCAGTCGTTTAAGCTGTGCTGCCAGTTGTGAATATGATTTTGTCATGAATATGACCGTCTTTTCTGTTCAGTGAGCTCAGCATTTAAGCATTAAGGACTGCACAATACCACTTTAACAGTCAATAAAAAAGCCTGTGCAGACCGCCGACAAACCTAAGGGAACGGGAAACTCTGAGCCACACAACTCTTGCAGCACAGACCTGTTTTGTAGTACAGGGTGTGTTGCAACTTTCACCTTAAATGAAAAGAGAATCCAACATGCGATACCAACCCTCACTACAAACTGAGCGCTTACGGCTGCGACCGTTCGTTGCCGATGACGCAGCAACGATTGTTGCTCTCGCTGGCACCGAAGCAATGGCAGAGGCCACAATTAGCATCCCCCACCCCTATTCACTGACTGCGGCAAAAACCTGGATAGCCAGTCTACCTCACATGTTCCGTTCCGGGTTGGCGGTCCACTTTGCTGTTTGTACAACCGATTCAAAAGATCTGATTGGCTGTTTCATCCTAAAAAACATTGATAATATCCACCAACATGCAGAGCTTGAGTGTTGGATCGGCAAACCATGGCAAAATCGTGGCTACGCAACGGAAGCAGCGAAAGCTGTTATTGTTTTCGGTTTTGAACAACTCAAATTGAATCGCATTTATGGTTATTACATCTCAACTGAGCCTCAGCCGGCAAAGCTGATGGAAAAACTCAATCTGCAACATGAAGGGATAATGCGTCAGGCGGTGCGTAAAAAAAGCGGCTATAAAGACTTGGGCGTTTTTTCCAGACTGGCTGATGACTAAAAAAAAGCGGGCGACCCTGATTGGTGGCCCGCTTTATTCGTCAAATACGAAATCAACCCTTTTTATTGGCAACAACCAGCCAAACGGCATGGATACTCCCGGGAAGATAACCGAAGCAGGTAAGAATGATATTAATGACAAAGTGTTTTGTCAGTCCGACTTGCAGGAAAGCACCGACCGGGGGCAACAAAATCGCCAGGATCAAATTGAGAATGCTCACAGTGGACCTCCTTCATAAGTCTGTTTAAGAACAGCCGTGAGTCATTATGCCTATTCCCGCGGGCGAAAATCAACAACCTGTAACTGAACCGATTGTTGTCCGCGCCACGTATTAATTTCCGGGCGAAACAACAAGGTCACCTCGCCGGTCAACTCGTCGAAGCGTTCAGCCATCCCGAAAGCGATACAACCGATGCGAAAACCATCCTGCTCAACATCAAACTTGAGATGTTTATCACTGAGAATTCTGGGGGACAGCACCCGGCAATCATTGCTGTAAAAAACCGGCTGAGGATTACCCGCCCCGAACGGCTGCAGCAGCCCTAATTCCTCAACCTGCGGTAACGTTAAATCATCCAGTCGACATTCCCCATCATGAGAAGTTGCAGGAATCAGTCCTTCTGCAGAAAGATTTTCCTGGCAGACCTGCTCGAAGTCGGAACGAAAAATGTCTAGATTAGTCTCATCAAGCGACAATCCAGCCGCCATCGCATGACCACCGAATCCGATAAGAGAATCCGTGCAATGCTGCAAAGCCCGGTGCAGATGAAAACCACTGATCGAACGACAGGAGCCTTTCCCCTGCCCATTTTCCAGAGCAATCAAAACCGTCGGCCGATAATAACGTTCCACCAACCGGCTGGCGACTATCCCAATAACTCCGGAATGCCAGCGCTCATCCGCTAAAACGATGCTGTGTTGAGAATCCGATTCCTGCTCATCCAGAATCGCCAGCGCCTGCTCGAGGGTCTGCTGTTCAAGTTTCTGCCGATCCTGATTGAAACCATCAAGCAACTCCGCTAATTCGATAAGTTCCTGCTGATCGTTTCCGAGCAGCAGCTTAACACCAAGCGCAGCATCTTCCAGTCGACCAGCGGCATTCAGGCGCGGAGCCAAGCGGAAACCAACGACCCCACAACTGACGTGTTTAACATCAGCCACTTTCTTTAACGCAGCTACGCCCTGTCGCGCGCCTTGATCAAGCAACTGCAAGCCAGCCCGCACCAGAATTCGGTTAACGCCACCAAGTGGGACAATGTCGGCAATCGTTCCAAGTGCCACCAGGTCCAGGCCTTGCCTCAGGTCCGGCTCAGGAAGATGGGTAAAAAATCCATTCTCGCGCAAACGACGCCGCAAACCAACGAGGAGAAAAAAAGCGACGCCAACCCCGGAAAGTTCTTGCCAAGGAAAACGATTGGTCGGCAAGTGTGGATTGACCAGCGCAAGACAGACCGGGAGTTCTTCGGGCGGTTGATGATGATCGGTAATGATCAGGTCAATCCCAAGCTCGGAAGCCAGATCAGCTTCTGCATGTGCTGAGACGCCGCAATCGACCGAAACAACGAGATCACAACCGTTCTCCCGTGCCGCCCGGATAGCATCGGCAGAGAGACCGTATCCGTCCTTCATCCGCAACGGAATGTGATATTCGACCAACCCACCAAGGCTGCGTAATGTCTCGACCAGCAGGGTGCAACCGGTTATACCATCGACATCATAATCACCATGCACGGCAATCTTTTCGCCGCGTACCAGCGCTTGCTCCAAACGGGTACAGGCAATTGCCATGTCGGGCAATAAATCGGGATCGGGCAATGCTGACAGTCGCGCATGCAGGTAATCCTGACCCTGTTCTGCCGTACCGATTCCACGCAACAGCAGTGCCCGCGCTGTTAGTGGCTGAATCTCCAATGACGCAGCAAGGTTAGCTGTTTCCACCAGGCTCGGCTGCTCAGCACGCAACGTCCATTTGCGCTTTGTTATCGGTTCCATTGCCCCCCCACATCAGGGTCTGGAATCGATCTCATTGGCAGAAAATCGACCGTTCCCAACCAATCGTCCTTCCGACCATCATACAATTTACCCGGTAAGCTGGCCGTGGTCTGCTTACCCCAGAAATTATTCTTCAGCACAACCGCTTCCTGTACCCCTTCACCGAGGCTGACTTCGTAGGGAGAGTTGCCAATAAAACTATTGTTCTCAATAGTATATTCACGTGGTTCAGAGGTAATGAACAATCCCTTGCCATTGTTGCGCAATAGATTTTTGCAGATAACCGGTGAGCCGAAATGAAAACGGATGCCAGCATCGTTGTTTTGCAGCAGATTTTTCTCGATCAGAATATTGGTGTCGTGGAAACGGATGCCAACCAGATTGTGTTCAAACAAGCAGTTTTCTACCACGACCCAGGAATTGCGGGCGTGAATAGCACTGTCAGATTGACGGAAAATACAGAACTCGAAGTGGGCTCGTTCTGAACCTTCAATGTTCAGCCCTCCCCAACTTCCAGGTTCGGCCGTGGGATCGACAAACTGAAACTGAATTGGCTCACGAGCAGTTCCCTGAGCGATAATCTGACCACGAACTATAATTTCACTGCCGGGAAAGTAAGGGTGCTGGTTTAGATCATCCATCGCATCCGGAAGCGGCAGAAAAACAACTTTGGTGCCGGGAGCAATGGTTAGAACTGAGCCCTCGGCAAGAATAACATCTCCCTGAACGTGAACCTCTCCCTGCCACTTAATTTGTCCCTGTAACTCACCACGCACAACCGGCTTCGGCACACAGGACAACAGACTGCAAGCAAGCAGAAAAAAGAATAAACGCACAGCTGACAAGGTAATGAAATTCAACATGGTCTCAAAAACTCAGGCCGGAGCAAACCCCGGCCTGAGTGGAAACTATTGTGGTTGTTGGGCTGACGGGTGTTTTTTGAGAACTTCCAGCTCAGCACGAACCTGAGCGGCCCCGGCCCCTCCGGGATTAATGGCGAGGAATTTTTCCCAAGTTTCAATCGCTTTGGGAAAATCCTGCAAATCGTAGCGATAAACAATTCCGAGATTATAGAGACTCTGCTGATGATTCGGGCTCTGGCTATTAGCCTCTTCGAAATTCTTGATGGCCTTGTCAAACCAACCCAGGCGACGATACATAACCCCTTGGTCGGTCAAGACGTTCGCATCAAATCGATTTATCGCCAGCGCTTTGTCGTAGGCTTCGATCGCCTTCATCGGCTGCTCAGAATCAAAATAATTGTGCCCCAGTTGAACCCAGGCATTCCGATTTGCCGGCTCTTTAGCAACAATTCCTTCCAGCATACTGATCTGCTGTTGATAATTGACCGCCGGAGCTGATGCCGGAGCACCAGAGGAACCGGCAGTATTCGCCGACTTGTTTTGCATATTCGTGAAGATAACAGCAATCAAGCCACCGACAATTAACGAAATTACAACCAGTAAAATCGTCTCTTTTTTCATACCTTATCCTCCACTTGCTATGCTTTCTTGGCGGAAGCTTTTTTACGCTCTTCCCAGAAAATCAGAACCGGGCTGGCGACAAAAATTGACGAGTAAGTTCCGATCAACACACCTACCAGCATAGCAAAAGCGAAGTTATGAATCACCCCGCCGCCGAGAATAAACAGCGCCAAGACAACCAACAGCGTGGTGCCGGAGGTCAACAGAGTCCGCGACAGGGTTTCATTGACGCTACGATTGACAATAAAGGGGAAGGATTCCTTATTGTGCTTGCCGAGGTTTTCACGGATTCGGTCGTAGACGATGATCGTATCGTTGAGGGAATAACCGATGATTGCCAAAAATGCGGCAATAATCGGCAGATCAATCTCTTTACCGAAAACACTGAAGGCCCCCAGGGTAATCAGAACATCGTGACAAAGAGCGACAATTGCGCCGACCGCAAAACGGAACTCGAAACGCCAGGAGATGTAAGCCAGGATGCCGAGCATGGCATAAAGAATCGCCTTGATCCCTTTGCTACGCAAGTCTTTGCCAACCTGAGGCCCGACCATCTCGACGCGACGGATATCAACCGTACCTTCTTTGTAAGTCGCTTCCAGCGCCGCTTGAATCTGTCCGGAAAGCCCCTGCAACTCACCTGAGGTATTCTCAACCCGAATCAGGAATTCATTCTGATTATCACCGAAGGACTGAACGACAAGACTGCCAAGTTCAATTCCACTCAGGGCATTTTTTATCGCTGCCGGGTCAGTGTCTTCAGCAAACTGAACCTGGACCAAAGTACCGCCAGCGAAATCGATACCATAATCCGGGCCGCCCTTCACTGTCAGCGAAGCGAGTCCGATTAAAATCAGAACCGCAGAAACAACCAGCGCGAACTTGCGCTTACCAACAAAATCGATATTTGTATCCGGCTTGATCAGCTGCATGCCGTTAAGCCTCCTTATATACTAAGCCGCTTAACATCGCGGCCCTGCAGGAAAAAGTCGAAAACAACGCGTGAAACGAAGATCGCGGTAAACAACGAAGCGATAATACCGATCGACAAGGTGACAGCAAAGCCACGCACCGGACCCGTCCCGAACTGGAACAGCACCAGTGCCGCCAACAGAGTCGTCAGGTTGGCATCGATAATGGTCAAGAATGCTTTACCGTAACCCGCATCTAACGCCAACTTTGGTGCTTTCCCGAGCCGCAATTCTTCACGGATTCGTTCAAAGATCAGCACGTTGGCATCAACCGCCATACCGACTGTCAATACGATACCGGCCAGACCCGGTAGAGTCAGGGTCGCACCGAACAGCGACAGCATTGCAGAGATAAACATCAGGTTAAGGACCAGGGCGGTGACAGCGACGATCCCGGATAGCTGATAGTAAATCACCATGGCGATGATCACCAGCAGGCCACCTATCATGATCGACTTAATCCCCTTGTCGATAGAGTCTTGACCAAGGGAGGGGCCGACTGTCCGATTTTCAAGGATCTTAACCGGCGCGGGCAAAGAACCAGCCCGCAGTACGATCGCCAAGTCTGTTGCTTCCTGAGAGGTAAAGGAGCCTGAGATCTGTGCACTACCACCAGCGATACGCTCGCGGATCACCGGAGCCGAATAGACGGTATCATCAAGCACAATCGCCATCCGCTTGCCGACATTGGCAGCAGTGATCTGGTCGAAACGTTTGGCACCAACCGCATTGAAGTCGATGGCCACGTAAGGCTCGTTAAAGCGGGTATCGATCCGCACATTCGCATCGGAGAGCAGATCACCAGTCAGCACTGTCTTATCGACAACCACCAGCGGATTTTCAGTGACCGCGCCGGTCGAACGGTTGAGATTGCGCTCGTAAAGTAACTGAGTCCCGTCCGGTAGTTTACCAGCAATGGCGTCCTGTACGTTGGCATCTTCAGCGACCATTTTAAATTCAAGTCGCGCAGTTTTCCCGAGCAGATCGATAGCCCGTTTGGGATCTTTGACGCCTGGCAGCTGAATTAAAATCCGATTGCCGCTCTGGCGTTGCAGAGTCGGCTCAGAAACACCGAATTGATCAACCCGATTCCGCATGGTTTCGAGCGCCTGCCGAACAGCGTAATCCTTGACATTGGCAATCTCGCTATCACTCAAGCGGTAATGTTTTTCGATATACCCACCGGCCCCGTCAAAGGTCTCAGCTTCGAGGGATGGGAAGTTTTCGGTCATCAGTGTATCGACCTTGGTCCCTTCCTCATTATCGTAAACAAGGATAACCAGTCGATCCCCCTGCCGACGTTCAATCCGCTTGAAGATAATATCTTTTTCGCGCAACTGAGTTTCTGCCTGATCAATAACGGTGTCAATACGGCTTTCGACCGCCTTATCAACATCCACCCCTAAAACCAGATGCATTCCGCCCTGCAAATCAAGGCCGAGCTGAATCGGGTCGAAGGTATCAAGCCACCACTGCGGCAGGCTGTTCCGCATAAGGGACGGAGCCATGGCAAAGAGTGACAGGAGTAAGCAGAGCAGAACCAGTACACCCCTGAATTTTAGACTATTGGACATCTGTGTCGTTTCTCCCTTTAGGCATCAACTGACAATGTTACCCGGAGTAGCGAAAAGCACATCAAGTTTCGCTGAAACAGGTTTTGGTCAAAAAACCATCGGTTTGTCGTCCGATCGGGCAAAAGGCTATTGCTTGATCTCGGTAATGGACGAACGATTCATTTTGATTTTGACACCGGTTGCAACCTCGATAGCGATTGTTTCATCTTCGACCGATACAATTTTTCCATGAATACCACCAGCAGTGACGATCTGATCGCCCGCCTTGACATTCGTTACCAATTCTTTATGTTGCTTAGCCCGCTTTTGCTGCGGACGGATCAGCAGAAAGTAAAAAATTGCAAACATTGCAACCAGCATGATGATACCTTCGTAACCACCCTGCTGACCTTGTGCTGCTGCGTTCCCTGCCATTGCAAATGCTTCTGTTGCCATAAGTTGGGTTCCTCCCTTTGCGTGTTCAGTGCCAAAAAAAGCAACTGACAATAATAAAAAGACTACTGATTTCGTTTTTGATAAAAATCCGACCGAAATTCGGAAAAGCAACCTTTTTCAAGCGATTCCCTGATTCCGGCCATGAGCTGCTGATAATAGTAAAGATTATGGTGCGTGTTAAGTACTGATGAAAGAATTTCTCCGCTCGTATAAAGATGGCGCAAATAAGCCCGACTGTAGTTGCGACAAACATAGCAATCACACGCAGGATCAAGCGGCTCGTTATCTTCGCGATAGCGTGCCTGCTTGATACTGATTTTGCCAAAACTGGTGAACAGATTGCCGTTGCGCGCATTCCGCGTCGGCATAACGCAGTCAAACATATCACAACCACGCGCTACACCCTCGACTAAATTTTCCGGGGTACCAACACCCATCACATAGCGGGGTTTATCCTGTGGCAACAGGGGCAGACTATACTCCATCATGTCATACATGATCGACGCCTCTTCACCGACCGAAAGCCCCCCAAGGGCGTAACCTTCAAAGCCGATTTCGATCAATTGCTCGGCGCTCTGCTTACGCAGCTCCAGCTCCATCCCGCCCTGCACAATCCCGAAGAGTGCCGAAGCAGAGGAGCCAGCTGGCATCACATCCCGACAGCGTTTCGCCCAGCGTGCCGAACGATTGGTTGAATCGACCACATAGGCTCGTTCCGCCGGGTGCGGAATGCACTCATCAAACACCATAATGATGTCCGAACCAAGTGCCTGCTGAATTTCAATCGACAGCTCCGGGGTCAGCATATGCTTGCTACCATCAATATGCGACTGAAAGGCGGCACCTTCTTCGGTAATTTTTCGCAGATCGCCGAGGCTGAAAACCTGAAACCCGCCGCTGTCGGTCAAAATCGGCCGATCCCAGTTCATGAACTTATGCAACCCACCGAACTGCTTAACCAGTTTGTGCCCCGGCCGCAGGTACAGATGATAAGTATTCGCAAGAATGATCTGTGCACCGATCTCTTTGAGAGCCTCGGGCAACAGTCCCTTCACGGTGCCTTGCGTTCCGACGGGCATAAAAACGGGAGTTTCGATCACCCCACGTGCCGTTGTCATCCGCCCACGGCGAGCCTGTGAAGCAGTATCCCGCTGTAAAAGATTGTATTT
>CALZLE010000446.1 GCA_945788205.1 uncultured Desulfuromonadales bacterium | reverse complement strand
GGTGCCACCAGTGCCGATAAGTTGATCCGATATTCTGCCGAAACTGAGCTGCCGTTGTGGAATGTTTTGCAGCAACCGGAGCAGGTTGCAGATTTAACTCCGCGCACGCTGGAGGCGATTGGTGGTTTTGTCGAATTGCTGGAGAAATATCGCCAGCGTTTTAAGCAACCGCTTCGTTTAACGGAAAGTCTGCGTGAGCTGCTCACCGAACTGAAGTTGGCGGATGAGATCTACCGGCAGGAAAACGATCCGCAGAAGGCGCGACGCCGGATAGAAAACCAGGAAGAGATGATCAATGCCATGGCCGCCTATCTTGAGCGGGATCCACAGCCAACTTTAGCCGGTTTTCTCGATAAGGTTTCACTGTTGGATGATGATGGCCCAAGTCAGAACGACAAAGAGAAAAAACTGGCGCAGAATGCCGTGACCATGATGAGCTTGCATTCGAGCAAAGGGCTTGAGTTTCCAGTCGTCTTTCTCGTTGGCATGGAAGAGGGTTTTTTACCGCACAAAAAATCGATTTACGAAACTTTTGATATCGATGAGGAACGACGACTTTGCTACGTAGGTATTACGCGTGCACAACGTCAGCTGGTCTTACTTGGTGCGCAACAACGTCGGAAATATGGGCAGTTGGAGCAACGTGACCCCAGCCGCTTCCTGGTCGAAATTCCACAAGACCTGCTGGAGCGCAGCGATGGGAAAGCAGCTCCTGTGCTTTCTGAAGAAGATCAGGAAAAGAGCGCTAACAGCTTTTTCAGTGGTATCAGCCAGTTGCTTGGCGATTAAGTTATTTGACAGAATTATAGTGAACGAGGAGTTTATTGCATGTCGATTCAGATCAGTTTTCCGGGTGGTGTCTCTGTTGCTGCCGAAGTTGATGGTTTTGAAATTCTCACCGATCAACCGGTTGCTGATGGTGGTCAGGGGCTGGCACCGTCACCCTACGATTTTTTTCTCAGTTCTATCGGAACCTGCGCAGGCTACTACGCCTTACAGTTCTGCCGTCAGCGAAAATTGGCAATAGATGGCTTGGTCATGTCGCTGGATATTGACCGAGACCCGGAGACGCGGACGTTGCAAAGGGTGACGATCGAGATTCAACTGCCGCAGGGTTTTCCGGAAAAATATCAACGCGCCATCGTTCGGGCGACAGAGCAGTGCTCGGTCAAAAAAGCCTTGAGCGCACAGCCAGACTTCGAGGTGAAAACGGTCTAGCGCTGAAGGAATTCTCCCGCCCGATCGATCAGATAACGAGCAATGCTCCGGCGGGGCGGCAGGTTAGGAAGCTCGTCGAGCTTAAACCAGTCGGCCGCTTCCAATTCATCTTCTTGGAGTTTAATCTCTCCACTGACGTAGTCAGTAACAAATCCATTCATGATCTGGCTGGGGAAAGGCCAGGACTGACTGCCGAGGTAGCGGACATTATTTACGGTAATTCCCGTCTCCTCTGCAATCTCACGGACCATTGACTCCTCCAGTGATTCGCCGAACTCGACAAAGCCGGCCACCAGCCCGTAACGGTCTTTGATCCACTCTGGTTTGCGGACCAACAGGATTTCATCCCCTTTGATAACCAAGCCGATAGAGCAGGGGTGAATTCGAGGGAAATGATGGTTGTTGCAGTTGTTGCACTGCTTACCCCACTCCTTCGGCAAACGCGTCAGCTCCGTGCCGCAATAACCGCAAAACTTACTGCTCTCCTCCCAATGCTGAATCATAAGCCCAACCCCAGCCAAAGAGATCATAGAGATCGGAATTTGCGGGTTTTTGGCTTGGAGTGAATAAGGCGTGAGTGGTTCGGGAATATCATCACTCTCTTTTAAAATGATCATTCTACAGGGTCGGCCTTGCCAATTACCGATATAGAGAGGTGGTCGATCTGGATTCTTGATGGGATTTGTTCCATAGGGAAGATCGGCGGTAGAATCCCCCGTCACAGTCAGGATATTTTGTCCCTTTAATAAAAGCCAGACACCTTCACCGGACGGATTCTGATCTGGAGTTTCAAGTTGAAAATCTTTTTCCAGGCTTTTTCGGTTAAATGGCAGAGCGCAGGCAGAGGGGTAGCTGTTTGGGTAACCGATTTGCATCTATTGACTCCGTTTTGTCAGGGCATAACGGAGAAGTGCAATTTGGGTTTTGGCATCAACAAGTTTCCCACTCTCAATTTTGGCTAAAGCAGTCTCCACTTCCATGATAACTGGTTCGATAAATTCATCTGGCTCAAGGGCTGTGCTGGTCGGCGTTAGGTCTTTCGCAACAAATAGATGTATTTTTTCGTTGCAGAAACCGACACTGCTGTAAACGAATCCGAGGGGTTCAATCGTTTCTGTTTGATAGCCGATTTCCTCTTCTAGCTCACGAGCTATACATTCAGCTCCTGTTTCGCCAACTTCAAGTCTGCCAGCCGGAATTTCTAGAATGTAGTCTTCAATGGCGGGCCGAAATTGATTGATCAGAATGACGCGGCCATCTTTGAGCACCGGAAGTGCTGCAGCGCCTCCTGGGTGCTGAATAACTTCAAACCGCGCTTCACGGAGATCCGGCATACGATGCGTTTCTCGGGCCAGATCGAGAATGCGGCCCTGATAAAGAACTTCTTCACTGAGCTTTGACATGGGGAGTCCTCTCCTTTTTGCTGGCGAGTGTAGATGAATCTGCTCAATCTGACAATCGAAGAGAAGATAATTGAATCATGGCCAGCAATTGTGTTAGGGTGGTTTCGTTGGAAATCGTTAAGTTTATCTGTCTGTCATCATTTTCTTCTCGTTTTTGGTATAATAGAACAGTGATGCTGTTAACTCATTTGATATGAGGAACTGCTTGACATGGCGACTGTACAGCTGCAAAAAGAAGAAAAAAGAATCCTCTATGTCGATGATGAAGAGGGCTTAGCTTTGCTGGGGCAAGAGTTTCTTGGCGACCTTGGATACGAAGTGGTCAGCCTTTTTGGCAGCAAGGAGGCGTTAGCTGAGTTCGAGAATTCCGATTCACAGTTCGATATGCTGGTGACGGATGAATCGATGCCTTATATGAGTGGGATTGAGTTGGCACAAAAAGTCTATCAGCTTTCCCCGCAGACTCCAGTCATTTTGTGCTCCGGTCATTTGTTGACGATGGAAGAGCCGGGAATGGAGCGGACCAACATTGTCGCAGTTTTACTGAAAACGGATGTTTGTTTGAAATTACCCGACCTTTTGGAAAAATATCTTTAGTTTCTGTTGCAGCAGTGGACAGACAAAAGCCGCTTCCTCTTTTGAAGCGGCTTTTGTCTGTCCATGATCTAACTCTTGCTCAAAAGAGGCCGAAACGCTTTTTCTTTTTTTCCGGGGCAGGTTTGTCGAGTGTGCCGACGACTGGAAAACGTTCGACAACAGTACGCACGTGTGGGGCGCTTTTTAACTCTTCAGTTAAATCATGACCAGCTTTGTGGGCCCCGACATGATCACCCTCTGCCCAGTAAGAACTACTGCTGACATCATAAATGACATTATTGACTGCGACGTACACAGCTTTTCCATCCTGACCGTCAAAGGTTGCCAACTCTTCTTTTGTCATTCACTCCTCCTGTTTTGTTTATTGAAATAAGTCGAGCCCTGCAATCGGGCTGAAAAATCCTGCAAAATCTGTTGCCGTTCCGATAGTTCGATCGTTCCATTTTGAACGGCCGCTTCAGCGCGCTGGCGGATGTTTTCGTACAGGGCCTGCGGTTCGTATTCGACAAAGCTGAGGACTTCGGCAATCGTATCTGCTGCTAACTCATGATTTACATTGAAACTGCCATCGGCATCAATCTTTATGCTCAAAACGTTGGTATCACCGAACAGGTTGTGTAAGTCACCCAGGGTTTCCTGATAGGCACCCATCAGAAAAACTCCAAGAATATAGTCTTCATGTGCTTTGGGTTGATGAACCGGCAAGGTTCGCTGTTCGCCTGCAGCAAGGATGAAATTATCGAGCTTGCCATCACAATCACAGGTCAAATCGGCGATAATTGCGTCGCGAGTCGGTGGCTCGTCGAGCCGGTGTATTGGGATAACCGGATAGCTTTGGCCGATGGCCCAGGTATCCGGCAGTGATTGAAAAACACTGAAGTTGCCATAGTAGATGTCTGCCAGCTGCCGGGGCAGATCAGCTAACTCCTCTGCCGTTTGTGGGTCGTCTCCGAGCCGTTCTGCGACTTGGCGGGCAATGCTCAGGAACAGATTTTCGGCCAGGGCGCGGTGGCGTAATGAAATCTCGCCATTTCGGAACCGTTCGCGAATCTGATCCCGATTTGCCAGTGCTTCATGGTAGCCACCTGTCAGATTTGTATTCTGTATCTGCTGATGGAGTTCAAACTGCCGGCTAACGAGTGAGGGGAGATCTTCTGGGCACTGCTTTGGGAGTGAGAGTGATTCAAAACGAAGCACATCGAGAACATTGAACAACAGGATTGTTGTGTGGGCAACTGTTGCCCGACCCGATTCAGTGACCAAAACTGGATGCGGCACGCGTCTGTCATCGACTGTCTCAGCGACGGTTTTGACGATTGTCTGACAGTAGCCAGGCAGGTCATAATTGCGCGAATGGCTGTGCTTCTGCTGGTTGCCGATGTAGTCAACTGCCAAGCCACCACCCAGGTCAAGATAGCG
>CALZLE010000445.1 GCA_945788205.1 uncultured Desulfuromonadales bacterium | reverse complement strand
GTGGATGGCAAACTGCTGATCCATAATTTTATTCCTGTCTTGAAACTCGTGACTTTTCTTGGATCCACCACTTCAAAAAATCCCGGAGTGGCGGTTTTCTTTCATAATAGGTGGCGGGTTTCTCAGCATTATTGGGTGGTCATAATATGCATTTGAAAATTTAAAAACTCTATCAAACACGGGTAATCTGGTTAAGTTGTTGGTCAATTTTATCGATATCGTCCTCACGCCCCTCTTGTTCCAACTTTTTACGGAGGGCCTCCAGATTTCGGCGCAGTTGTGGTAGCACATCTTCTCTGATCAGACTCTGCGTCTCCTCACTTAAGCGGTTAAATTGTTCAATGAAATCATCCAATGTCGATTCCAGTTTCTGTAAGTTCTCCTCGCTCAGGGAAGAGTCGATCGAATTGCCGAATTTCTGGAAATAGTTATCGATGTCGTCCAGAGATTCCTCCATCTGCTCATTGAGCTTTTGCGAACTTTCCTCCAAGTCCTCCTTAAAATCACGCATTGCTGTTTGCAGCTTCCTGGAGGCGTCTTCGCTCGATATTTTAAAATTCGACATCAACTGATCCAGAAAACCCCGACTCCCTTCCCCCTGGACAATACTGCCCTCTATTATGGCTGTTCCGCCGGGGGGATCTTGCTTAATGACCAGAACCTTTCTGGCCGGGTCAAAAGGATCATTCAAAATATAAAATTTCGAGTTGCTTGTGGCTTTGTCTTTGTGTTCGGGGACGATTGAGACTTCAACCTGATAGTCACCCCGGTCGGTCGAGATCACTTTTTCAATATGACCGACCCGGGTCTTTTCGAAATAGACCGGTACGTTGGGCTTCAGTTCACCCAAGGTTTCGTAGCGAACCGAAAAATTTAATGGTTGCTCCTTACATCCCAGCAGAAAGACCAGCAGGATGAGGGGGGTAAAAATAATACTGATATGTGCTCTTTTCATTTGGTTCTCCAATGATGCGTGCGAAAAATACCACTCCCAAGGCCATCGATAGGCAGCGATTATAAGTCATTCAACCCCTGGCAACAAACACCGATATTTCCCAGCAACCCTGGCTCAAAGGACGCCAGAGGTTTTAAGTCTCAAAATAGTCGAGTTGTGTTTGCAGACGGAAGAGTCGGAGAGTTAAGTTTTTCTCTATGTTCTCTGAATCCCGGCGATAAAGCCTTTGTTTTGTTATAGGTTCTTTTTTCGGGCAAAGGTTGCTATTTGCACCTGCATTCACCAGAATAGTCGATTACGCCCTTGGAATAAGTCACTTGAAGGAATCAAGCATGATAAAAAGCAAGATAAGCTGGAAGGTTCTCGAGATCGCAATCAAAAAGAAGGATCACAACTTCCTCGCCCGCAACCTGATAGAGCACTTACACGAACTTGGCTGGGAGCGGGAAGATGTAACAACCTTGCTGCAGAGGCTTGAGAAGCTCAACCAGGCATAGTAGGACGCTCATCGCTCAGACTGAAGAGCGTAAAGACTCCCGTAGCGGCCGCAAGGCCTTCAGGCCTGTTGTCAAGGTACTCAGATTATGCAAAGCCGCTGAAAAAATCGGCGGCAGAGTTCCACTAATCGCGACAAACATGGCGAATGAATTGATGAGCAGAATCTGCCGATAGTTTTCTTCAACCAGGGCCATCGCCTCACCAGCAATCTGCCGCCCAATCAGCAAATCGTCGAGATTTCCGTCCTGCAACAAAATATCGCAAGACTCCTGGGCGATTTCCGCGCCATGCTTCATGGACACGCCGATATCCGCATGGGCCAGCGCAGGTGAGTCGTTGATACCGTCACCGACCATCGCGACTTTATAGCCTTGCTTCTGCAAGCTCTTGATCGCCGCGACCTTTGCCTCGGGAAACGCTTGCGCCTGGTAGTCATCGATGTCCAACGCGCTCGCGACAGTTCGGGCCGTGGCCTCATTGTCGCCAGTGAGCATCACGACCTTCTTGACACCGGCCTCTTTCAATTTTCGAACAAAGCTTTTTGCTTCCTGCCGTAACGGGTCATGAATCGATATCAGACCGGCCAACTCCCCACCAATGGCAACATACAGAACGGTTTCGCCCCGCGCCGAGTAGGTCAGAATGAAGGGCTCAGCCTCATTGATGTCGATCCGCTCATCTTCGTGGATGAAATGGCGACTACCGACCATGATCCGCTGTCCATGTAACTGGGAGACGATCCCGTGGGCCAGAATGTACTCAACTTCAGCATGTTCCTCTGGATGACTCAGCCCCTGGTCTTCTGCATGGTTGACCACTGCCGCCGCAACGGGGTGGGGAAAATGCTCTTCGACACAGGCGACCTGTTGAAGAATGTAGTCATTGCTGAAACCGTTGAACGCTTGAACGGTCATGACCTTCGGCGTTGCCAGGGTCAGGGTGCCCGTTTTGTCGAGCAGGAAGGCGTCTGCACTGGCGAGCCCCTCAAGCGCTTTCCCGCCCTTGACCAAAACTCGCTGTTTTGCCGCCTTTGCCATGGAGGACAGAAACACCAACGGCGTCGATAACTTGATTGCGCAGGAATAGTCGACCAGCAAGACCGCGGCCGCCCGCTTGGTATTGCCGGTCAGCGCATAGGTCAGGCCACTCAGGAGAAATGAGTAGGGGACTACCCGATCAGCCAGTTGCTCGCTGCGCGCCTGGGTCTCGGCTTTCAGGCTTTCGGCTTCTTCGATCAATTTAACCACCCGGGCGGCCCGGGTGTCTCCACAAGCCTCCGTCGTTGTCACGCGCAAAGAACCCTCTTCGACCGCGGTTCCGGCAAAAACGGGCGCCCCGTGGCACTTGAGCACGGGTTGGCTCTCACCGGTCAAGCTGCTCTGATTGACCAGCGCTTCACCCGTGTCGACGATGCCATCGATCGGGATAAGGCTGCCCATGCGGACGATGACAACCTCGCCTTTAGCAATTTCACTGGTCGGAACCCGCTCCTCAACTCCATGCCGCTCGACCCAGGCCCACTCGTCGCCGACATGAAACATCTCGGACAGCAGCGCCCGGCTTTGGCCCCGTGCCCATTCCTCCAGGTAATCGCTAAGTTTCAGCAAAAAGCCGATCACCGAGGCCGTAAAGAACTCACCGGTCGCCAGGGCAGACGTCAAGGCTGCAGAATCAAGAACATCGACATCCATGCGCCGCCGAGCAAGGGCAGAAAACCCTTTTTTCAGAAAAGGCAATGCTCCCCAGGTTGCGAGGATGGGGCGCAATGGTGGGGGAATCAGAGGGCGGGCGAGCAACAAGCCACCTGAACGAACAGCGATGGCTTTCTTTTTTTCAAGGTCTGTTCTGGGCCGAAGAGGTTTGCGCTTGGGTGACGGCGCGCTTACCAGTCGGGCGAGGATATTTTCCCGGGTCTGGGGGGACCGGTCATAGTGCACAAGCAAACTTTTGGTCCGCGGGCTGAAGCGGATTTTCTTTATGCCGGTTAAATCCTGCAGT
>CALZLE010000444.1 GCA_945788205.1 uncultured Desulfuromonadales bacterium | reverse complement strand
CTTGCAGGACTAAGGCAATAGAGAAATTTGTAATATTGTTCTCTTCAAGTTGCGCTGTGTAGAATTCGTTATCGAATAAGGACATGCGTATAGTATAGAAAATAAATATCCTTCTACACTGCTGATAAGATTATATTTATGCTAACATTAAGACGCTAAATCATCTCTGCTTAGGGGAGGGCCAATGTCTAAAGCTGCAAAAATTTCGATCGCTGTGGGGGGAACACTCGTTTTTCTGCTGGTGACACTATCTATTCTTGTCAAAGTTGTCGTTACGCCGGAAAAGGTACGAGAAAACCTGTTGCCACTGGCTGAAAAAGCACTGCAGCGAAAAATAGACATTGGACAGATCGATATCGGCATCTTTTCTGGTGTTTCACTGATCGACTTGAGTGTGCAGAAAAAGCAGGCCCCTGGTCACTTTATTTCCGTCCAAAACCTGTCTTTAAGTTATGATCTGCTTGCCCTGTTGACTGGTGATTTTGTCATTGACCAAATCCTTTTAGAGTCACCTCTTATCGAAGTGGTTCGAACGGCAGATGGAAAGTTTAATTTCAGTGATCTGCTTTCGAGTGAGGATGCGAGTGCTGCTGATGATAAATCTACTGTCAGTGGTTCTTCAGCTTTCGATCTGTTAATCAGTAAAGTCTTGATAAAAGACGGTGAACTACATTTTATTGATCGCTTCGAAAACGCTAAATCTCCCTATCGTTACGACTTTACACAGTTTAATTTCCAAGCTAATAAAATCACTTTGGAAAATGCCTTCCCGGTTGATCTTTCTGCAGAATTGAACGGTAGCAGCATAAAGCTGTCTGGCCGTTTTAACCTTGCTAATAATAGCGGCGACCTCGATTTGCAAGTGAGCTCTCTCGATCTCGTAAGATTTGCACCCTACTATCGAAAATCTTTACCCGGAAAGTTAGGGTCAGTCAGCTTAACCCTTAATTTGGAAGCGCATATTCAGCCTCAAACAATCGAATCTAAGGGAGAGGTTCTCTTTGAAGATCTTGATCTTTCTCTCAGGGATCTCCCCGAGGCGACATTGAAAAAGGCAAAGCTGGGAATCAATTATGCTCTTGATTATGATCTGCAGTCACAGGAGCTGGATATCTCGACCCTCCTGGTTGATTTCAATGATATTGTTTTTGGTGCTGAGGGGCGTGTAGAAATGGCAGGCTCTGAACCGAGCCTCAATCTTTCATTGCTGTTTGAACAACTCGATTTGCGGACCCTTTTTACTGGTCTTCCGAAGGGGTTGACCAAAGACCTGCACAACTATGGTCTCGGCGTAATAGTTAATGGCCGAGCGGTACTTTCTGGCAAATTAGATCAAGGGGCTAAGCTGCTTAAAAAAGCTGAATTTGACCTGGTCGATGTTAAAGCCAGCATTGATAATTTACGCACAGGAATCGCTGGAAAGATTCATTTTGACGATCAGCAGGCGGAAGCTGAAAAGCTGGTTTTAAGTTTGGCAGATCAACAAATTCTGGTCGACTTCAAGGCCACTGATTTGTTCAGTAGGATTATCCGTGGAGAGTTCAATGTGTCTGCTACACAGCTTGATTTAAACCGGCTCCTCCCGGAGTCAACTGCCGATGACCGGGATGACGATCAAGGCTCAGTCGAAGAGGATTCGCAGGCTTTTGCCGAGGAGATTGGACCTTTTGACCTGCCAGTCGATATGACTGGTAAGCTGCGTGTTGGTAAACTGATTTATAAAAACCTGGACCTCAACCAGGTGCAGGCCGACATGGTTCTGAAGAACAATCGTTTAAGAATTGATCAACTTCGCAGTACTGTTGCAGGTGGCGAATTTGTCGCCACTAGTGATATCGACTTGGGGGTCAGGGGGTTAAGGTATCAAGGGCAGATGAAGCTCGATCAGTCAAACTTGTTGGCTCTCGTTTCCGGACTTTTTCCTGACGCGGAACAGAGCGTTAGTGGTTTACTATATTGGCAGAACAACTTTGCCGGACGTGGGACGATTCCAGATAGCCTGCTGCAATCACTCCAGGTCAAAGGGCTGATGAACCTGCAGAGAGGTGAAATTTCTGGTTCGCCACTCTTGGAGCAGTTGGCCGTTTTTCTCGGTATTTCGGACCTTAAAATACTCAGTTTCAATGATTTTGAAAGTCGCTACGATCTGCGTAATGGACTGACCAACCTGTCTGGACAATTGGACAGTTCAAAGGCCAAGTTTATGCCAGAAGGAACAGTTGGGGTTGATGGTGCCCTCGATATGAAGTTGGATACCAGGATTGCGCCAGAACTGATGCAGAAGCTAGGAGTGAAGACCGGGCTCAAACAGACTGTTAGCGATCAAAATGGGTGGGGGATCCTGCCTTTGGTGGTGAAGGGAAGTTTGACGGAGCCCAAAATTGCTTTTGATGTAGATGCTCTGCAGCAACAAGCAGCCAGCAAAGCGAAAGAGAAAGCAACAGAAAAGCTGCTCGACAAACTCGGTTCTTCTGGTGAGAAAGAGTCGGTTCCCGTCAAGCAATTGCTGGAAGGCACTCTGGATCGATTGTTTAATCAATAGATTCAACTTTTCGCTGCCGGGCTGAATTTCAACAGCAACAATGCCAGCAGCGTCAGATTGGCAAACATAGCGACCAGCATGGCCAGTCCGGTAAAAAGTCCAAAATAAATAGTCGGTAGAAAGTTTGATAGCGACAGAATCGAGAAGCCGATGATAATGGTGATCGATGTGTAATACATGGCGCGACCGACCGAGTCGTGGCAGCGTTTCATTGCCGCCAGGTAATCACCATCAACCTCAACTTCCTCAATAAATCGATGCACGTAGTGAATCGTGTCATCGACGGCAATCCCGATGGTAATCGCCGCGATGGTGATGGTCATGATGTCGAGGGGGATGCCGAACAGTCCCATCAGTCCAAGCACCATGCCGGCAGAAATAAGGTTGGGAATGATCGAAATAACTGCCAGCCGCAACGAGCGGAATTGCAGGATAAACATCCCCATGATGACCAGAAAAACCACTCCGATAGTCATAATCTGTGAGCTGAACAGACTCTGCAGGACATTGTTGTAGAGGACGAACATGCCAGTCAGGTGAATCTGCTCATCTTTGATGTCAAGTTTTTGTGTTAAATCATGACGGATGGTAGAGAGCAACTGGTTGCGTTGCAGGTTCGGGTCGGAATCGATGACCCGGAGAGAAAAACGGACCTGATTGCCGTCTTCCGACATGTAGGGATGAAAAAGCGCCTTGGATATTTGTTCTGGTAACTTCTTGTGTATAACGGCCAGCGAAATGTTGTCGAGTGGCTGGTCGTTGTTCACCATCTGCATCATGCTCATGGTGGTTGCCATCGAGAGAACTTTTCCGGTTTCCGGTAAATCATCGAGGTAGTTGTGGATCTGGTTCAAGTTGTCGATCTGGTAGCTGTTGTACCAATAGCTGCTGCCGGACAGTCCTGCGTCCTCTTGTTCGTCCTCGAAAAAATCATCCTCAAACGGATCCTCCTCGTCAAAGGCCGCTTCCGCTGCTTTCGCTGCAAGAAAGTCGGGATCTGCATCGATCACGACATCAAGCGGAGTCGTTCCACCGAGCTGCTGATCGATCAGTTCCATCCCCTGATAGATTTCAGTGGTCGGTTTAAAGTAATCGATAAAGCGGTTTTCGACCGTCAGCCGAGAAATACCGATTGCGCTCAAGATCGCAATGCCGAGAAAAATTGTTAGCGTTAAGCCCGCACGGTGTTCAACCCAGCGCGCACAACCACGAGTGATAATGCCGGTGACATCGTAGCGTGGTGCAAATTTGACCGGTTTTTTAAACAGCATCAAACCGGCAGGAAACAGGGCAAAGGAAAGCAGGAGAGCAAAGCTGATGCCGATCGCCATCATCCAGCCGAAGTCGATCACCGGACGAATGTCGCTGGTCAGCAAAGACGTAAAAGCAACAATTGTGGTGAGCGCTGTATAGATACTTGGGATTGCTTTTGTGCGAACCATTTCTCGAACCATCGTGGGCTGATCGGCTCCCGGGATTTCTTCGAAAAGTTCGTTGTAGCGGACAATTAAATGTACGCAGAGCGATAGGGTGATGATCAGCAGTAATGAGGTGAAATTGGATGAAACAACTGTGACTTTCCATTCGATCCAGCCGAGGAATCCAAACATAAATAGAACCGAGGCTGAACAGCAGAGCATCGGCAGAATGATCCAACGGGGTTTACGGAAAATCAGGATCAGCATCGAAACCAGAAATACCAGAACGCCGAGGCCGAAAGAGGCCAGATCGTGTCGGATAAAGTCGATCATATCGGCAACAATCATCGGGACGCCGCCAAGGAACAGTTCCGCGTTCCGACGGTGTTCATCCATAATTGAACGAACTGTAGCAATGTCCTGCGCTTCCCGTTCCGCTTTTTTGATGACGTGATCATCAAATTTACTAACTGCTGATTTCAGCTCCAGAGCTTCTTCGGCCGATAGCGTTTTTGCCTGACGCTTTTCCCTGAGCTCATTTCTGTTTTTCAGCAATGCATAATAGGATTCATCACGTTTAAAGATGATCTGCAGAGCAGTGGTTTTCGCATCAGGGCTGACGAGGAGGTTGCTGTAAAATGGGCTAGTCGCGAATTCTTTTCGGACGAGCTCAGTATCGATATCGGGCGATTCCAAGGTTCTTATGCCGCTGTTTAAGTCGCCGAGACTTAAGCGCGGACTGTCGATCAGTGGAACATCGAGGATGGAGAGGACCGTTGCGACACGTTCTATTTGTTGCAGGCTGTTGCGGAGTTTACGTAAATCGTCGAGAGTTTCTGGCGCGTAAAGGTCTTGTTTTGGCGAATATGTGATCAGCAGGAATTCATCAGAACCGTACTGCGCGCTGATCGATCGGTAGTATTTCAGGTCCTGATCATTTTCCAGCAACAGGGAGTCAGCCGAAGCATCAAGCCGGAAGTTTTTACTGTAGGAACCAACGGCAATCACCAGGATCAGCATCGCGACAATTGTTACAATGGGATGTTTCAGGACGACGCGTTCGTAGAGGTTAAAGATTGCTTCGTACATTGGGTTCCTTTTGCTGGGTGGCCGTATTTGCCAGTGTGCTCGATTATAGCTTTGATGATGATGGATGGGAATGGGCGTTTTGGGAGCGATTAAAAAAAGAGAGCCCCGACAGGTGCCGGAGCTCTCTTTTTACACAGTTTAGCTTGTTGTTACAGGCCGAGCTTCTTGAAGAAGTCATTGCCTTTGTCATCAACCAAAATAAATGCTGGGAAGTCTTCGACATCAATCTTCCAGACAGCTTCCATGCCGAGTTCCGGGAAGTCGATACATTCGACCTTCTTGATATTTTCTTGAGCCAGAACAGCAGCTGGGCCACCGATGGAACCGAGATAGAAGCCACCATGCTCATTACAGGCATCGGTGACTTGCTGGCTACGGTTACCTTTGGCGATCATGACCATGGAACCACCGTTGGCTTGCAGCAGCCCGACATAAGAGTCCATCCGGCCAGCAGTGGTCGGGCCGAAAGAGCCGGACGCTTTGCCTTCTGGCGTTTTGGCCGGACCCGCGTAATAAATCGGGTGGTTTTTCAAGTAGTCTGGTAAAGGCTTACCACTGTCGAGAATTTCTTTGAACTTGGAGTGAGCAATGTCACGACCGACGACAATGGTTCCTTTGAGCAGCAGTGGTGAGCCGACTTCCAGTTTGGTGAGCTGCGCGAGGATTTCGCTCATCGGTTGATTGAGGTCGATCGGGGTGCCGCCGCTTTGCTTGCCACGGTCCTTCTCTGGAATCAGGCGCCCTGGGTTACGATCCATCTCTTCGACGAACAGACCGTCTTTCGTGATCTTGGCTTTGATGTTCCGGTCTGCCGAGCAGGATACTGCCATACCGACCGGGCAGGAGGCACCGTGGCGAGGCAGGCGAATGACGCGGACGTCGTGAGCAAAGTATTTGCCGCCAAACTGAGCGCCGATGCCGAGGTCCTGTGCGGCTTTTAGCAGTCTCGCTTCCATTTCCAGATCACGGAAAGCCTGCCCATGCCCATTGCCTTCACTTGGTAGCCCATCAAGTTCCTTGGCCGTTGCCAGCTTGACAGTCTTCATGCAGGCATCAGCCGAGGTGCCGCCAACAACAAACGCCATGTGGTACGGCGGGCAAGCAGCGGTGCCGAGAGTTTTCATCTTGG
>CALZLE010000443.1 GCA_945788205.1 uncultured Desulfuromonadales bacterium | reverse complement strand
GTAGTGAAACAGGCGCTGGTCTTCGTCTCCAGGAACACGACTATGCACATGCATTACACCATCGATTTGTCCGGTCTTTAACAGTTCCGCGACGCACCATGAAACCATCCCCCCGGAGCTACCACGTTTCCGAAATTCACCTTCCTTTACATAGCCTGCATAGGTGGCGCGGTGATAACCAATGCGATTGTCGTACGCTGCTCCGCTCCCGGCGAAACGTTCCCGCCCGATTTCGTTCTCATCAGGGGACTCGCCTGAAAAGGGGCAGACCTGCTGAATATCCAGCGAACTACCTGACGTATCAGCATTGGGGTCAATATGCGGCTGGATACAACCAAATTCGGTAACCTTCATTTGAATCGGTGATCCCTCTACTGCGGCACAGGCGCCGCAGCCGATGCAGTAACCGCCGTCTACAACACGCTCGAATAATTGTTTTAGTGAATCGCTACTATTGTTCATGTCAACTCCTCCACGAGCGAGCACCGTTTTGCTATTAACCCATCTCGTATTCTGTCGCTGGGCAGAGTTGCCCTTGCCAAGGCAACAAACTCGATGCGTTCCCGAGTTGATAGTGCTGGTTATGTATTTGTCCTACGGGGGCTGAAAGGGAATTATTGTTGGGAAATTTAACCTGCAGGGTTGTGAACCGGACCTCTCTGGCGATTCAAATCCGGAACCCTGACTGCGTATCTTTGTAAAATAAAAATTAAGGCACTGTCAATTAAATCAACTAGTCGAAAGAGCGTAATTTACTATAATTTCGAATCGCTTGCTACATTTCGGCTGGATTATTATTGAACAATTAGACCTTTCTCGTGGTGAGGTGGACCCGCAAAAGAAACTTCGGTTCCATGCAGTGCTCGTCTTCGTCCCTCCCATGGGCCAGCAATTTTCACAAGGAAGGGTATCTGTTGCTTGTTAAATCTCGTCCAGGCAGTTATTATTTAGATTCTGTCTGAAAACCGCCCTTTTTTACCCGCTCGGCGTCGCTCTGCATATTTGTTTGTGCGGTGTAAAGTGCTACGCCTCCGCTCAAATACTTGATTTTCTTGATGCGGCGGCGAAAAATTGCTGGTTTCCAAATCAGAAACGCACTTAGTGCCTATCCGGAGTTTCCGGATAGGCACTATCTAGCGGTTATAACATTTTGTTATGAAGCAACTGTCGTTCCGGAGGGATTTTTGAAAATTATCAATATCGTTGGTGCGCGCCCAAATTTCATGAAAATGGCTCCGATCATCGAAGCCATGAACAAACATCCCGAAAAAATACAGCATTTGCTTGTTCACACCGGTCAGCATTACGACCAGAAGATGAGTAAATCTTTTTTTGACGATCTGGGCATGCCGAAACCGGATATCAATCTGGAGGTCGGCTCGGGCTCTCACGCTGAACAGACTGCCAGAATCATGGTCGCGTTTGAGAAGGTCTGTCTGGACGAAGAGCCAGATTTAGTGATCGTGGTTGGTGATGTTAACTCGACCATGGCCTGTACCATTACGGCAAAGAAACTTGGTATCAAGGTCGCTCACGTTGAAGCAGGGCTACGTTCGCGAGATATGTCGATGCCAGAAGAGATCAATCGCCTTTGTACCGATGTTCTCTGCGATTACCTGTTTACGACTGATCATTTTGCCGATGAAAATCTTGCCGCTGAAGGAGTATCTGCAGACAAGGTGTTTTTTGTTGGCAATGTCATGATCGATACCTTGTTGAAGCATCGTGAAATGGTGGCCAGTCTGGTCTTTGCTGAAGGGCGGGGACTTGTCTCCGGTAATTATGCGACTTTGACGATGCATCGGCCCGGTAATGTTGATGATAAGCAAACGTTACAGGGGATTCTGGAAGCTTTAACGGAAATCTCCCATCGTGTTCCGATAGTGTTCCCGATTCATCCCCGAACCAAAAAAATGGCTAAACAGTTCGGTCTTGATCATTTCTTTAATACTGGTGACAAGATCGAAGGAATCTGGATTACTGAACCGCTTGGCTATCTGGAGTTTCTTAATCTGAATATGAATGCTCGAATGGTGTTGACTGATAGTGGTGGCTTGCAGGAAGAAACAACCGTTCTCGGTGTTCCTTGTCTCACCATGCGGCCGAATACAGAACGGCCGATAACTTGTGAAGTGGGGTCAAATATTATGGTTGGTAATTGCAAAAAAACTATCTTGCGGGAGGCTTTCAAGATCCTGGACGGTGAGGTCGCCAAGGGAAGAGTCCCTGACCGATGGGATGGAAAATCTGCCAACCGTATCGTTGACACCCTTTTAACCGTTTTGTAGGGTCATGTTATGAATTTTTCCAGGTATCATATTGGGCTGTTTTCTTTTTTGATCTTGCTGGTTGCGGTTACATATGCTGATATTCTTTATGGCTTGTATATTAACTGGTCGCACGATGAAAATTACTCGCATGGCTTTCTGATTCCGTTCATCTCCGGCTATTTTGCCTGGCAGCAACGTGAAGATCTGGAAGGGTTGCCGGTTAAACCAGCAAATTCAGGTATTTTACTCATTATTCTTTCGCTACTGATACTTTGCGGTGGGGTGTCGGCGCAAGTAGACTTTGTATCGCGAACCACTTTTGTTTTTTTACTTGCTGGCATTGTGTTGTTTCTGCTTGGCTGGCAGTGGTTAAAAGGCTTGGCATTACCCCTTGGTTTTCTATTTTTTATGATTCCACTGCCGTATGTTGTCTACGATTCCATTGCCTTTCCGCTGAAGTTGTTTGTTGCCAAGTTCTCTGTTGTTTCGTTGAAGTTGATGGGTGTGGTTGTGCTTCGGGAGGGGAATATTATCATGCTTCCCGAAACTGTTCTTGAGGTTGCCGATGCTTGCAGTGGTCTACGATCGTTGATGTCGTTACTGGCTCTGGGAGTAGCTCTTGCTTTTTTATCACAAAATAATAAATCGGGGCGTATCGTTCTTGTTCTTCTGACGATTCCGATTGCTATATTTACCAATATGCTTCGTGTCATTGGTACCGGTTTTCTGTCGCAATATTACGGGGCTGCGGCTGCCGAGGGCTTTTTTCATGAGTTCGCCGGCATGGGCGTGTTTCTGTTGGCGATGGTATTGCTGTTTGTCAGCAGCGGAATCTTAAGGAAGGTCTGGATACGATGAAACCATATCGATTTTATCTTCTCTATCTGTTGATGGTGGTTGCTGCCTTCTATGTTTATTCCCGTTCTGATGTTTCCGTTCCGGTTATTCCGCCGCTCGATCAGTTTCCACTGACTGCTGGATCCTGGAAAATGCAGGGCCATGCGCGTTTTGACAAAGAGACCCTCGAAATATTAAGGCCTTCAGACTATCTCTACCGTACTTACTCGTCTAATGCCGGCGACAAGGTCTCTCTTTATGTCGGTTACCATGATGGCGGTCCGCAAAGTGGGCATATTCATTCACCACGCCAGTGTTTGCCCGCGAGTGGCTGGAACCGTTTAAACGATGAGGTTCGTACGCTTGACTTTGAAGGTCATAAAATTTCCTACGTCAGTTCTGTTTATCAGAAAGATACAGAAAAGCAATTCTTTTTCTATTGGTACCAGGTAAGGGGTGCAACCCTTACGAACGAATATGCTCTGAAACTTGAGAAGATAAAGAACTCGATGTTTGCCAATCGACGTGATACATCATTTATTCGTCTCTCTTTTGTTGTGAGAGAAGATGAAGCAGTTTCTATACGTACCGGTGAACAATTTATCCGCGACTTTTATCCGGCAATCAGCCATGCATTGCCACAGTAAGACTGTATGACCTCTGCTGTCTTCTCGATAGTATCAGTTACCGCAACGATTATTGGCAGTGCCTTTTTAGTGTTTCATTCCCGCCTGCGGGAGACGTTACTATTGTTTTTGTTAATGTCTCTTTCAGCAGTGTTGTGCGGCTTTGATGCTTATATCCTGGCCAACCCGCAACAATTTCAGCTCAAAGTCTATGCTGATAAACTTGAAGGATGTTTGCCGCTGGTTGCGTTGCTTTATTCGGCCTTTTTTTGCCGCTCTACGAGTTTT
>CALZLE010000442.1 GCA_945788205.1 uncultured Desulfuromonadales bacterium | reverse complement strand
GGTTGAAAGGTTGTTGGTTGCTGCTGGTAGCTTATTTCAACTCATCGGTTTGTCGCGGAGCGATAAATGAAGCTGGCCGCGTTACTACAGCGATTGACCCCATTTGACCGTAAGCTGTTGTTGATTCTGGTTGTTTTGGTCTCACTCTCTTTTTTGTTGCTGCAACAAGGGGCTGGGGCTCGAGTGCTGGTCGAATCTGGTGATAATACAATTTTTGTTGCTGATCTCGATCAAGATCAGCAGGTTGAGTTGCGGGGGCCGCTGGGGTTGACGCTGCTTAAAATTTCTGCTGGTAGCGCCCAGGTTGTCAGCTCGCCATGTCCGCAGAAAATCTGTATTGGTTTGGGCAAAGCCCAGCATTCGGGAGATCTGTTGGCCTGCGTGCCGAACCGGTTAGTGATCAGGATTGAAGGGGCTGGTGGGGACAAGGAGCGGGGCTATGACTTCCTTAGCCGCTGATCCGGTCGACCTTGAACAGGTTCGCCAGCGGGTTTTTCTGGCACTGTTCATTGCCTTGGCGGTAGCGCTGCACACCTTTGAGGCGTTGCTACCGAATCCGTTGCCTTGGTTTCGCATCGGTCTGGCTAATATTCTCGGTTTGGCAGCGCTTTTTATCTATGGCATTCGGGCGCTGTGGATCGTGACCTTCGCGCGGATTCTGGTCGGCAGTTTATTGCTCGGCACTCTCTTTTCACCGGCTTTTTTGCTCTCTTTTTCCGGCGGCTTGCTGGCCACTTTGCTGATGAGCCTTGCTTTCTGGTTGTGGCGGCCGAAAATTGGTCCGGTCGGAGTTTCCCTCATTGGTGCTCTGGGGCATGCGAGTGGCCAGCTGCTGATTGCCTGGTTGCTGATCGTGCGTCATCCCTCGATCTGGATGATGTTGCCGTTCTTTCTGCTGTTTGCTTTGATCAGTGGTATGGTTAGTGGACTGGCCGCTGATTTTCTGATTGAATCGTTGCTCAAACATCCTGCTTTTGAACGGTTACGAAATATGGTTGGGCGAGAGGTGTTATGAAAAAGGTCGTTATCGGGATCTTGTTGCTGCTGCTGACAGCTTGTGCTGCGAGTGCCCCGCGGGTGGTAAAATATGACCGTGACGTCTTGCTTGCACAGCTTGCTCAGCTCCCGGGCGCAGCGGTGACCGGAGGCGATGCGGTACAGTTCAGTTATCCTGATGGGGCGATGTTCGGGGTCGGGGCGGTTCTGCCGTTACCGGGCGGCACCGGTTTACTCGATCCGTTGGCCGATTTTTTCCTGCGTAACCCTGGCTTGCCTTGGTCGGTCGACGTTCAAGTGAAGACGGCCCATGGCGTCGATTACGATCAAAATCTGGCAGAAAAGCGGAGTGAACTTCTGGCCACCTATCTGCTCAGCAAAGGGGTGCAGTTGGAAGATTTACACTTTCAGCCAGCGACAGCATTGGAAGAGTCATTAGTGTTTAGTCTGAAGCTGCCGACAGAGACATTTAACCAGTAGAATTACGGAGGGAACGAATGAAAGTTGTACTTCCTGTTGCCGGGAAAGGGACGCGCCTGCGGCCCCATACGCACACAAAAGCAAAATCCCTGGTGAATGTTGCCGGGAAAACCGTGCTGGAGCATATTGTTGAACGGCTGCAAGCAATCGATGTTGAGGAATATATTTTTATCACCGATGAAAACGGCCAGCAGATTGCTGATTTCATGGACTATAATTTCCCGGCTCTCAAATGTTCATATCTGGTTCAACGGGAGCGCCTGGGACCTGCGCATGCTGTGTCATTGGCGGCGTCGCAGGTGAACGACGGCGACGAGCTGCTGGTGGTGTTCAATGACACAATCTTCGTGACCGATCTGAGTAAAATTCCGGAGCTTTGTACCGCTGCTGATGGGCTGATCTATTCGAAAGAGGTTGAAGATTATCAGCGTTTCGGGGTCAACGTGATGCGTGACGATTATATCGTCGATATGGTTGAAAAGCCGGACACACCAATCTCCAAGCTGGCGCAGGTCGGTCTCTATTACCTGAAAGATGGCGCGGACTTCCTGCGCTATATCGAGAAGACCATCGCTGCCGGTGAAACGGTCAAAGGTGAATACTACCTGCCGTCGGTGTTTATGCGGATGATTGAGGGTGGCATTAAGCTGAAAGCCCCGGAAATAGATGCCTGGCTCGATTGCGGCAAACCGGAAACACTGCTCGAAACCAACCGTTTTCTGCTGAAAGATCGCCACCACATTCACGGTGAAGTGATCGATTCCGTATTGATCGAACCGGTCCATGTTGCGCCCGGCGCGGTCGTCAAAAATTCGATTATCGGTCCAAATGTCTCGGTTGCCGCGGGTTGTGTGGTTGAAAACAGTGTCATCCGGGATTCGATTTTAAATGCCGACAACAAGGTAAGCAGCCTGATCCTCGAACACTCATTACTCGGTGATTCCGTTACTCTCGTCGGGTCACCGCGGAAAATGAATATCGGCGATCATTCGCTCATAGAAATGGACCAGTAGATAGTTTCATGGAATATCAGCAATACCTGCCATATTTAATCCCGCCCCTGTTGGGAGCGTTGATCGGCTATGTCACCAACTACATTGCTATTCGGATGTTGTTCCGGCCGCTGCGGCCGTGGCGATTGCTCGGTCTGAGAGTTCCTCTGACACCGGGGATTATTCCGGCCAAGCGGGGTGAGCTAGCGCGAAAAATGGGTGAGATGGTCGGCGAACACCTGCTGACGGTTGATGATGTCGGGCAGGCGTTCGGCAAAGAATCAATTCAGCGGGAGCTGCGGCTGGCAGTGACTGATAAGTTGGGCATCTTTCTCGATCGCGAACTGGGCCCGTTGGAAACTCTGATCCCGGATCGTTTTCGAGCCCGCTTCCGTGAACTGGTCGATCTACTGCGTGGCAAAGCTGTCAAGCTGGTCTTCGATTATTTGCAGAGTGATGCTTTTGACGAAAAGCTGCGCGATTATTTGCAGCGTCAAGGGGATCAGATTCTGGCTCGCGATCTGGCCAGCTTTCTAACACCGCAACGCTATCGTGATCTGCAGCTCCATCTGGATGGCAAGTATGCTGAATTTTTCCAATCGCCGAAAGTTGCCAATGCGATCGGCACTTATGTTGATCAGAAGACCGAAAAGCTTCTGACCAGCGATCGGCCGCTGCGGGAGATATTGCCGAAGGATCTGGTTGAACTCCTGCTGGCACAGTTGGAAAAAGAGTTGCCACCGTTGGCGGAAAAATTCGGTGGCATGCTCTACGATCCTCAGTTCCGCAAGCGGTTAGTGAAAAAGGGCAAACAGGCGATCGATTCCTTCCTCGATTCGCTTGGCGGGCTGACCGGGTTGTTGAGTGGCTTTATCGATCTGAACAAGATTTACGATAAAATTCCCGCTTTTCTCGATAAGGCTGGTGACGAAATAGCCAACTGGTTGCGCGAGGCGGAAACTCAGGAGCAGTTGGCCAAGCTGTTGCGCGAACGGGTCGATGGTTTGCTCGACCGCTCTTTGGCCAGTTATCTGGAAAAATTGCCGTATGAAAAAGTTGTCGGCGTTCGTCAGTTTATCCGCACTCAGGTGGTTGAAACGGTTCAGTCCCGTCGCACGGTTGATACGGCGTTGATTCTGACCGAGAGCGCCATCGATCGGATTAAGGATCGTTCTTTCGACAATCTGCTGCGGACGGTGATGCCCGAAGGTGGCGTTGATAAAACCCGCGATCAGTTGGCCGATAAGCTGTTGGAGGTGATCCGTTCCCCCGAGGCACGCACCGCGCTGGAAACGATCCTGACAGAGCAAAGTGAAGAATGGATTTACCGCAAACCTCTCGGCCTGCTTTCGGCGAAACTGCCCGGTGATCTGCGCAAAGAGCTGGAAAGCGCGATCTGCCAACTGGTTGAAGAGATGCTGAAAAAAGAAGCGCCACGGTTGGTCGAAACACTCAATGTCCGTAAAATGGTCGAAGAGAAGGTTAACGGTCTCGATATCCTACAGGTTGAGGGACTACTGATGGGGATCATGCAAGAGCAGTTCAAGTACATCAACCTGTTCGGTGCCCTGCTCGGTTTTCTGATCGGTTTTATCAATCTGCTGGCGTTTCAATTTATCTAAGCATCGGCTCCTGAGTTTGTAGATAAGAACCGGATTGGCGTAGAATGGAGTGAAGGCTGTTGAGGTTGGCCTTCCCTCCAGCGATAGAAACGGGGAGAAACTATGGAACGAGCGACTTTTGCAGCGGGCTGTTTCTGGGGCGTCGAAGAGCTGTTCCGGACCACGGACGGGGTTTTGGAGACAGCGGTCGGTTACATGGGTGGAGAGACAGAGAATCCGACCTATAAAGAAGTCTGTACTGGTGAAACCGGGCACGCTGAAGTCGTTGATTTAAAGTTCGATCCGGCCGTTATCAGCTACGGGCAACTGCTGGATAAGTTTTGGGCCAAGCATAATCCGACCAGCCTCAACTTTCAGGGTTGGGATGTCGGCACCCAGTATCGTAGTGCGATTTTCTATCACAGTGATGAACAGCGTCAGATTGCGCAGCAATCGAAAGCGGGCCTGGATGCTAGCGATAAATATTCCGCTCCAATTGTGACGGAAATAACATCTGCCGGGCCATTTTGGCGAGCCGAGGAGTATCATCAAGAGTACGTCCGCAAAAACAAACCAGCCTGTCGCGGCCTTTAAGGAGCAGACCGATCGGTTCACCTTTCCCGCTAAAAACACTTCGTTTGACTTCTTTATTGCAGATTAGTGCTTTTCTGTTCGTGCTGGCTGGTTGTGCTTGGGCGTTGCTGCAAGGCGCTGAAAACCTTGGTTACAATTGGCAGTGGAATCGAGTTCCCCGGTACCTGATCCAAACGACGGAAAGCGGTTGGCAGTTCGGCCCTTTATTGCAGGGGCTCTGGTTGACGTTGGAAATTACCGTCGTCAGTCTGCTGCTTTCGCTGCTGATCGGCTTGCTGACCGCGTTGATGCGTTTGTCTCACAGCCCGATGGCGAAAGGAATCGCCAGAGTTTATCTGGAGGTGATTCGCAACACCCCGCTGCTGATCCAGATTTTTATCATCTACTTTGTTTTTGCGCCGATTCTCGATCTCGGGCGTTTCAGTTCGGCAGTGTTGGCTCTCAGTCTGTTTGAAGGTGCTTATGCCTCGGAAATTATTCGTGCCGGAATTCTGGCGATTCCGGTCGGACAGTGGGAATCATCCGCCTCTCTCGGCCTGAAAGTACCGCAAATCTACCGGTTTATTATTCTGCCGCAGGCGTTTCGACAGATGGTCCCGCCGCTCACCAGCCAGGGGATTTCTCTGATCAAAGATTCGGCTCTCGTCTCCACAATTGCCATTTACGATCTGACCATGCAGGGTCAACAGATTGTGTCGGAAACATTTCTAACCTTCGAAATCTGGTTCACGATTGCGGCAATTTATCTGCTGGTGACCATGAGCCTCTCGGCTCTGGTAAGCTACTTGGAGCACTTACTCTCGACTCATTAAGCTGTTATTTATTGAAGGAGGTTTTATGTTTTTGCGTTTTGGTTTAGCTCTGACCCTGATCTGTTCACTCTTTGTCTCCCCCCTGTGGGCGAGCGATGTCCGTCAGGAATTAGCCCAGCAGAGCACTTTGGAAAAGGTGATTTCAAAAAACTGAGCCGTTGAAGCTGGAAACTAGCAAAGAGCTGGGAACAGAATATTTCCTTGAACGGCGGGAGAT
>CALZLE010000441.1 GCA_945788205.1 uncultured Desulfuromonadales bacterium | reverse complement strand
TAATTCTGACTGTCGCAGCTCTTTCTATCTCTTATCAACTGAGATCGCAACTTCTCGGAGAAGAACTCAGCCTCACCTTAACTATCAACTACCCTTTTTTATTGACACTTTTGTTATTTTTCTGCTTGGCAAGCTATTTTGCTTTTTCCCTTTATCATCCAGAGATCTATCTATATCCACTTCGGTCCTTTGCAAGTATCGTAAAAGCTGTGCTTACTGCCACAGCGGGTACTCTTATTGTCCTCTATCTGTTGCATCAAGCTGATGTCAGTCGTCTGCTTCTAGGCGGATTTGTTGTTATTGATATCCTGCTGTTGTTCTTAAGCCGTCTGGCAAGGTTAGCTTTTCACCGTTTGGGAGGGCAGCAAGGGAACCATCAAAAACACATATTGATTATCGGTAGTCAAGGGCGAGCGAAAGACCTGATTCATTACCTGAAGTCCGCACAGTATGCAGACTACCAAATTCTTGGTTGTCTGGAAGTGGATGACAAGCTGTTTGAACAGGAAGTCAGTGAAGAGGTACGGGTTATTGGCTCAATGAAAGATTTTCGTCCACTTTTACTCAATTTCGCTGTGGATGAAATAGTCTTTGCCATGCCACTGGTAAATATTGACAATGCCATTGAATATATTTCTTTCGCAGAAGAGCTTGGCATCAACGTTCGCATCCTCCCGGACTGGCAAATTTACAAATTGATGTATCAGCCGGAAGTTGCCTCTGTTTATGTCGAAGATTTTGTCGGTATGCCGACACTGGCGCTCTCTTCTACCCCGCATAGGGTTTTTGACCTGACATTTAAGGAAGTTTTTGACCGGGTCAGCGCATTGGTCGGTTTGATTGTACTGGCACCACTGTTTGCCTTAATTGCCCTGATAATTAAACTGACCAGCCAGGGCTCCATACTTTTTAAGCAGCAGCGGTGCGGTCTCAATGGTCGTTTATTTAATATCTATAAATTCCGTTCGATGGTGGTAAACGCTGAAGAATTGAGAAAGGAACTGGAAGGGCAGAACGAACAGGATGGGCCTGTGTTCAAGATGGCCAAAGATCCGCGTATCACCTGGATTGGCAATCTGTTACGCAGGACCAGTCTTGACGAGCTGCCGCAGTTGATCAATGTCATCAAGGGAGAGATGAGCCTGGTCGGTCCGCGGCCACCACTTCCAGACGAAGTAAAGCAGTATGATCCATGGCAGCGTCGTCGCTTGTCAATGAAGCCTGGTATTACGTGCATCTGGCAGGTTAGTGGACGCAATTCAATCGATTTCGAACAATGGATGCGCATGGACTTGGAATATATCGATAAATGGAACCTTTGGCTTGATTTTAAACTTCTGTTGCGCACGGTGCCGGCTGTTATCCGGACCACTGGCCGCTGAGTTGAATTTGGATCAAGTTCGGCTTATCCCGTTTGAATTTATGAATATTTTAGGTAGAATTTTAGATCCTCGAACTTATGACTACACCTTTGGATTGAAAAGTTTTCTTATGAGAATAAGCATTCTTCTAATTACCGTACTTTTTCTTCTGATTGGTCATGTAGCAGCTGAAACTGACCAATCAGACTATCTCGTAGGGGCCGGTGATGTATTAAAGATTTCGGTTTACGATAATCCTGATCTGGATACAGTGATTCGGATTGATAGCAACGGCACAATACAGTTCCCTTTGATTGGTCAGGTCAATTTATCCGGAATGAACGTGGCCAGAGTGGGTGAGAAAATCGAAGCGTTGTTGTCGGATGGGTATCTGGTCAATCCTCAGGTGTCTGTATTCATACAAGAGTATCGTAGCAAAGAAGTTGTCATTATGGGGCAGGTCAACGACCCTGGGGTGTATAAACTCAGCGGCCCGACCAATTTGCTGGTGCTAATTTCCATGGCTGGTGGTTTGAGTGAAGCAGCGGGAGACAGGCTTACCATTAATCGCAAGTTCTCAGAAAAGGGTAAACCTCAAGAGACTATACGCATTAATTTACAGAGACTTCTAGATACCGGCGATCCTGCTCTGAACATTCAAATCAGGGATCAAGACAGCATTTTCATTCCCAAAGCCGGTATGGTCTACATCATCGGCGAAGTTGCCAAACCTGCTGGCTATAAATATGAAGAAGGAGCAACGGTTCTAAAGGTCATAAGTATGGCTGGAGATTTTGCCGAGTTTGCAGCCCAGAAAAAAGTCCGTATCCACCGAACTGTCGATGGTAAAAAGCAGACCATTGAGAAAGTATCGATGCAGGAGCCTGTCTTCCCGGGTGATGTCATTGAGGTCCCGGAAAGTTTTTTTTGATGGGTGTTTTATACAATTGGCCCCTTGATTTCAGAATGAATTGGACAACTTGATATATGGATCCTGAAAAATCAGACGAAATCCATCCGCGAGATTATTTTAAAATCATCAACAAGCACAGAGGGATGGTTGTCACCATCATGCTGGTGACCTTCGCCGTGGCTGCCTTCGGGACTTTTTCCGTGACGCCACAATATTCAGCCAGTACCAAAGTGATGATCGAAAATGCGGGAAGCAATAATTTGACCGATCCCCGCAACTATAATCCTTACGATCCAGAATTTTATGAAACCCAAATTCAATTGATCCAGAGCCAGCAGGTTGCCCGCCGTGTTGTTGACTTGCTGTCACTGCAAAAAAACTACGAAACTTTTTTCCCCCCTGAAAAGGGATCTTCCATTCTGCAGTCTTTCAAAACATGGCTGCAGCAGCTGAAGGACAGCATAATTAATGTTCTTCGCAGTGCATTTCAGCAAGAAAAAGAGATGCAGCAAAATGCCGGCCCTCTTCGCTCACGCACAGATATCCTTGCCGCGGAAATCAGTTCAGGCTTAGAAGTTGAGTTGGTTTCTGGCAGCCGCATCTTTACAATCAGTTTCACCTCAGCTAATCCAGAATTTGCTGCCCTGATTGCAAACACTGCCGCCGAGGCTTATATAGATACGACCCTGGAGATGAAGATGGAAGCCACTCGTCGAACCCTCGAGTGGATGACCCAAAAAGCAGACCAGGAGCGGCAGAAGCTGGAAAAGACCGAGCATGAGCTGCAGAGTTATATGCGTTCGAACAATCTGGTTACTCTGGAAAACCGCATCGCCGTTATTCCCGAGAAGCTCTCTCTGATCAGCACTCAGTTGGTAAAGGCGCAGAATAACCGTGAACGGCTGGAAGCGCTTTACGGAAAAATCAAACGTGTGTCCAGAAATTCAGCGGCTGTCGAGTCTATTCTTGGTGTTACCAATGGTAAGACCTTGCAAACCCTGCGTGATCAGATTCTTAAAGCCGAGCAAACAGTCAGGGAACTGTCAAATAAATTTGGTTCGAAACACCCAGCGATGATCAAGGCAAAGGGCGACCTGGCTATTCTGCAGAGTAAAAAAACACAAGAAATAAAACGCTTAATTGAATCTGTTAAGAATGAGTATGAACTAGCCATTCTGGATGAAAACAGTCTTAAGCAGCAAATGGAAAAGGTTAAGGCTGAAGCACATAATCTTAACGAAAAATATATTCAGTACGATGTTTATAAAAGGGAAACGGATACCAATCGCCAACTGTATGATGCTTTGCTGACGAAGATGAAGGAACAGGCCATCATCGGAGAAACCCAACCGGTCAATCTCTGGATTGTAGAAGATGCGAGAGTACCGCTCGCCCCATTTAAGCCACATAAGAAAGTAAATCTGCTGATAGGGTTATTATTAGGCCTGTTCAGTGGAATCGGCCTGGCTTTTGTCGTTGAGTATCTGGACCAGACGATCCAGTATCCCGACGAAACCGAAGCGATGCTGGGGATACCAGTCCTTGGCGCGGTGACCCTATATAAGAAAAATAAACATGGTCCTATTGAGACCCTAATGATGGACCAGCCACACTCCATCATTGCAGAAAATTATCGGGCGTTACGAACATCGTTGCTGCTTTCTGCATCTGAGGGGTTGCCGAGGAAAATCCTGGTTACCAGTGCTGCAGCCGGGGCAGGGAAAACGACGACCTCGATTAACCTGGCCACGGCTTTGGCCCAATCTGGAAAGAAGGTTGTATTGATCGATGGCGATATGCGTAAACCGCAATTACATAAGCATCTCGGCTTAAATGTCACCCCGGGGCTTAGCGACTATTTGGCTGGCATGAACGATGGTGGCATCCTGCAGCGGACCAAACTTGCCAATCTGAGCGTTATTGTCGCCGGTCCGGTCCCACCCAATCCTTCCGAATTGCTGATGTCGGAACGAGCTAAAAAACTGGTTGAGAAATTGGCCATTGGCCACGATTTTATCATCTGCGACTCGCCGCCCCTGCAAGCGGTGGTTGATGGGCGGATCCTCAGCCAGCGGTTCGATGGCACGATTTTGGTTGCGAGGG
>CALZLE010000440.1 GCA_945788205.1 uncultured Desulfuromonadales bacterium | reverse complement strand
GTAACCGCTGAGGGGGCTATCCCGTTACTCACCAGAAAAAAATCAATAAAGAACTGACTTGATGCTCCAGTGATCAACGACAATTATTCTTCCGGGTCAACGACAATTAAAATTCCCGTTTCTTTTTACCTCTTTTAACTGTCTCCTGGATAATGACCTGTCCTTTGATGTGTTAATCCTTGCTTTGACAAAATACGGGAGATTGTTCTCTCTGAAGGTAATGGTTCCACATCTTCTTCATTCATCTTTTTTCGTATTTCCTTGGATCCGTAATGAAGGCCATGATTGTAGAGATTAAGACGGATCATTGTGACAATTTCCACAATCTCTTCTTTTGATCGTAATATATTTTTCATGTAGTCTTTTCCTCTTTTATTATCCCTTTTTCTTGTTTTCTTTGGATTGTTCCAGTCGGTAACTTGGTAAATTAAGCTCAAGAATTATGCTGTGATGGACCAACCTGTCGATGGCCGCTGCCGTGGTCATGGGATCTTTGAAGATCTGTTCCCATTTTGAAAAGGGTAAGTTGCTTGTCAACATTACCGTGCCACGTTCATAACGATCAGCCAGTAACGTAAAGAGAACTTCCATTTCTTCCCGGCTCTGTTGCACATAACCTATGTCATCAATGATCAGGGCATGGTATTTAGAAAGCTTTTTCAATACTCTCGCCAGCTTCAGGTCTCGCTTGGCAATTAATAATTCTTGGACCAGTAGGTTGCAGGGTGTAAAGAACACACGACGACCTTGCTGAATTAACTCCTGTCCAATGGCGCATAACAAATGGGTTTTGCCGCTGCCGGGATTTCCGAAAGCCAGTACATTTTCGTTCCGGTCAATAAAAGATCCTTTAAGAAGAAAATGAACCAGATTGTTGACCTTGTCCGGCAGACGTTTTCTGTCAAAAACTTCTATGTTCTTTTCAAGTGGCAACTTTGATTCCCTCAGATAGCGGGCGATACGTTTATGTGCTCTTTCTTCACATTCTCTCTTGGACAACTCGAGAAGATATTGTTCATGAGGCAACGATTCCTGTCGGGCTAAATCGGCTTCTGCCTGATAACACTCCCGAAAGGTAGGTAGGTGTAAATCTTTTAGGTGTTGGTTGAGTGTGTTGTGTATTTCAATCATGCCGATGCCTCCGCCCCGCCTAATAGACAGTCATACGCTTGCAGGGCGACTGCCGAGATTATCACATCCGTTACTGGCGTCGGTTTTTGACCGGACATGATGAGACTCTTTACAGATTTTACTGATATCAACTTGTTTCGGTCGAATAAGAAGCGAAGTGCTTCATCCACTGCGGTTTCATTCTCCTTGGCCGCTAATTCTAAAATCAGTAAATATTCCTTGCTGGCTTTGGAATCAGCATGGTGTTGTTTCAGCTCGTCATAGGCCATCCGGAAACGGCTCGTCGGAAAGAGGTCGCTTCGGTAACGGTAGTTTTCAAAAGCACCAGGCTTGCGTACCAGCCAGTCGATTATATGTCTGTACTGGATATGGTGGTTGCCAGCACCTCGCAACCTGGGAATGTTTTCAACATGGCTTTGACCATGCCAGAGCTCCAGGTGTTCTGCATAAAGTCGAACCGTTACCTTCTCGCGAATAAGGCGACTATGTACCGAATAGACATTATGCTGTACCCGGATGGTGCTACTCGGCCCCACTCCAACCTGGAGCTTCGAACAGGCTGGTAATTGCTTGACGGGCAAAGGTCGCAAAACCGTCATTTCTTCTTTGAATCGTTCATGCCGATTGGAGTTCAACTGTGCAAAAAGACCCTCCAGAAATAGCTCGTATTCTTTTCGCGTACTAAAGTCCCGACTGCCACGAAGCATGAGCGCCTGATCCACGGCCCTTTTGAATCGATGGTTTCGCTGCTCCACATCCCCATTTTCGTTAGGGCTCGCGGGGTTGGTCTTACGCCCAGTCAATTTATAGTGAGACAAGAGTCCCTGGTAACGCTGAGTAAATTCTTCAGGATTTTCAGGCTTATTCACTGCCGTTGAAAGTCTGTCTGTTTGGTGTGTCTCGGGAACTCCACCAAGTTCACATAAAGCTTGCTGTAAACCGTTGCTCAGGCTCTCAAAACTTTCAGAAAAACAGATGGAGCCAGCTTCCCAGTTAGAATAGGTGAGAACAAAATGGTATATCAGATGGTCAAACAGTACGCCGCTTATGGTGACGCCCAATTTCCCCATATGGGTGAAATCAGACTGGCTTAATTTCCCAGGCTTGTGAACCTGTGGAAAATACACCTCTCTAGCTGGACCTTCTGTTGCACGCCAATTTTTAACCTTCCTCTGAAATGTACGAATCTGTCCGTCTTGAAAACGACCAGGATGTTCCCTCTGTAAATGTTCAAACAAAGTTTTTGCTTCAAGACCGGAATTGTTTTCCAGAAACGATTTGACCATTTCCCACACTTCATCAAATGGATTCTTGCGAGTGCGCCAAGTTCGTACTTTTTCTGCCTTTAACTCACTGGGAAGTCGGCCAATATCTCGATATTTCCTCGCCGTCTTTTCATCCATTCCCGACTTTACAGCTGCTACCCCCAAAGTCTTTTTTTCCTGTAAATATTTCATCAACTTTCTCGCTTGATTGTCTGTGATCATTCAATCCTCCTTTCGTCAGATTTGAATAATCGATTCTTAATCAATCGGGAAAAGTAGTTGTCGTTAGGCGGGAATTATAATTGACGTTGATCAAGAGATACCGAAGAAGGGGAAGGGCACGAGGATTTTGGGTATTCCAACAGTGGCTGATAGGATAGCCCAAATGGTAGCAAAAGTTTATTTTGAACCAACGGTTGAACCACATTTTC
>CALZLE010000439.1 GCA_945788205.1 uncultured Desulfuromonadales bacterium | reverse complement strand
TCGCCCAGATCGGTTCCCGCAAAGCTGTAGCGGCCGCCGGCTTCGGTTATGGCAAAAGGCTCACCTGGATCACACTTTTTATTGAGGTTCTGATCGGAGCAGACCTTCGCACCAACCAGGTAGCCGTCTGCAACGACCCCGGAGACCGTCTTGCTTGCTCCGCTTCCTCCGGAAGAGCTGCTTCCTCCTCCGCCGCAAGCCGTCAGCATTAAGCTGAGGATAAGTGTACTGATAAAACCGGATTTTACCTGAGTTCGCATCGATTTCCCTCCATTATTGGGGTTTGGGTGCGTGACGAAAAGAAAAGGTTAGAAAACATTTATACGCAAGGAAGGATCTGTGATCAAGTAGAAATTAAAAAAAACTTAAAATAAGCGGGGGCCAAAGAAAGGAGCAGGAGACTGAGGTTGGAGAAAAACCTTAATCGAATAAAGCCAATTTGTCAGGATGTTAGAAGAAATCCCAGGGAGGCGTTCACAGATGGATAAATGATTAAACCGCCCTGGGCACCGAATAAATTTGCCGATAGTCGATGCCCTGAAAGGGCAGGGAGGCTTGAGCGCCAGTTGAGATAGGTGATGTTTAGCGGAAGAACATCCATAAGCCAGCAAAGATCATAAACAGGTTCTCGGTCAGCGAAACGAAACCGAGTGGGACGTTGCTGTCGCCCCCGACGCAGGCGCATTTGAGTTCGCGCTTATCCAGATAAACCGCTTTGAAGACCGAGACCGCGCCGACGCTACCGATAAAAAGCGCCAAAGGTGCGACCAGCCAAGCCGTAAAGCCGGCCAGAAGGGGGGACATTCTATGATTCCCCTGTTAAGAGAGAGTGTCTTCTCCCATGTTTTCTTCTTAAAATCCTATTCAGTTGTGCATGTATTGGTTTTTAAAGCTTGTTGTACTGAGTCAATTTGACAATGGTATTAAGTACGGTATATTGTCGGTAAATAATTACTCGTAATTTATGCGAAAAAAGTTGAATCAGCATGGAATCAGCATTTCCGTTGATTCAACAGGCTAAGCAGGGACATTTTGAGTGCCTGCCGCCAGCCTGGTAAAAGCCGGTTTCTCTGTCCTGCCCTGCCCAAACAATGACTTCTGTCGTCAACTTATTTATGCAATTCCATCTCATGCCAAGGAGGTACTGACATGTCGCCATGCACCAAAATATTGCCACTGGCCTGGCTGATTGTCTTTTTTATGCTGGGAACAAGCTTTGCCGAGGACAGCCTGATTCTGGAGGAAATTACTGTCCGTGGCCGGCAGGAAGCGCCGCAGCAGGAAACTCTCAGCATCCGCGAGGTCCGCGAAAGTCCGGCCCGGGATATCGGTGAAGCTCTCGAATCGGTCCCTGGAATCACCAGTGTCAACAAGGGGGCCATCGCCAATGATGTGGTTCTGCGCGGTTTGCAGCGTGATAACATCAATGTCTTTCTGGATGGGGTGCGACTTCACGGCGGCTGCCCCTCACGGATGGATCCGCCGTCTTTCCATTTCGATTTTGCCGAAGTTGATTCGATCGAAATCATCAAAGGGCCCTACGATCTGCGCAACCCCGGCAGTCTTGGCGGGATGATCAACGCCGTCTCCAAAACCCCGCCCCTTGGCCCCAGCGCAACCGTTACCGGGACCTACGGCTCCTACGGTCTGGTTAATCTCTCAGCCTCTGGCTCCTATGCCAGCGAAACCGCCAATGTCCTGGCCGGTTACGCCTATAAAGAATCCGATATCCCCGAGTCCGGCAACGGAAAATTGATGACCGATATTTATCCCGCGACCAGTAACAATCGCTACAAGCCTGAGGACCTCGACTCCAAAGCCTATGAGATTAATACCTTCTGGATCAAAGGAGGAGGGAAGGTTGGGCCGAGCGAGTTTTCTCTGAACTACTCCTATCAGGATGCAGAGCATGTTCTGTACCCCTACTTGCTTATGGATGCGGACTACGACCGGACCCAGCGGGTCAACTTCACCTCCTCAACGACATTGCCCGGCTCAGCTTTGGAGGAGATCAATTTTCAAGCCTATTGGAATAGCGTAGACCACCTGATGCATGATAAATACCGGGTCAGTTCCACTCCAAGCATGATGGTCACTCGTGATGTGATGATGGAGACCGATTCAACCACCAAAGTCTATGGAACCAAGTTGGTCGCAGTCGCAAAACTTGGAACTGGCCAGTTGGATACCGGACTCGACTTTTATTATCACAACTGGGACGCCACTAATATCAGTGCCATGTTCAATATGTACCAACCGCAACCGATGCTGCCGGATGTGGATGCCACCAACTTCGGCGGTTTCGCGAAATATACCGTTCCTCTGTCAGAGCAGCTAAAAGTTATCGGTGGTGCCCGGATTGATTTTACCGATGTCGAAGCCAACGACCTGTCCAACGCCCGCCTGACTTCTCTTTATCAACCCTATCATTCGGCGCCCTTGAGCGATTCAACCGATTTTACCGAGGTCAGCGGTAACCTGCAGCTCTCCTGGTTCCCTACTGAAGGGATAGAACTTTTCACCGGCTTGGCTTCCGGGGTCCGTCCGCCCGATGCCCAGGAGCTCTATATCGGTCTGCAGCGACCGGCCATGTCCACCAACTGGGTCGGTAACCCCGATCTGGATGCGACCCGTAACAATCAGGTGGATCTCGGCATCAAGTTTTCCGGGGACCGTTACTACCTGAACACCTCGGTTTTTTACAGTTCGCTGGATGATTTTATCTACCTGGTTTCGGTTGCTGACCCGGACGGTATGGGACCCTTAGCCAAGGCCCGTAGCTATCGGAATATTGATGCCGAGATGTACGGTGGCGAACTTTCCGGCCAATATGCCCTGCCGTTTGACCTGTATCTGCGGACGACCCTATCCTATGTCCGCGGCGAAAACCGGGATACCAACATTCCGCTGGCTGAGATTCCTCCCCTGACCGGTCAGGTTGCCCTGCGCTACGACATTGGAGACTTCTTCATCGAAGCGACCGAGCGTTTTGCCCAAAAACAGGATCGGGTCGATCCCGGTCTGGGTGAGGATGAAACCTCCGGTTGGGGCGTGACTGATGTGAAAACTGGGGGTAACTGGGGGAAATGGTCTGCTACCGCAGGGATTAATAATATCTTTGACAAGCAGTATTTCAGTCATCTGTCCTATAAGCGGGATCCCTTTGCCAGCGGAATCAAAGTTCCAGAAACCGGTTTTCTGGCTTACCTGACTCTGGCCTACCGCTACTGATTGCGAAAAGATGTTGACCCGCGACTGGCGTGCGCCGACCACCGGGGAGAATCTCTGGTTGTCAGCAGCGCTGAAATCGCTGCTGATCCACGTCTGTTTGGTAAGTCTCTGCTGGATGATGTTACGCGCCCAGCACCAGCTGCCGCCGCTTAAGCAATCGATCAGCGTCAGGCTGGTCACTCCCCAGCCGGTCCAGCCGGTGGGGCAGCCTATGAGCAAGCCAAAGGCTGTTCCACCGAAATCCACCATTTCCCCGACTGGCAAACCTGCTTCGATAAAGAAGACCCCGGCAAAGCCGGTCAGGAAAAAAGCTCCAGCCCAAACCAAAAAAGAAATTGAACCGAAAAAGATGACTGAACCACCTGTTCCGGAATTGCAGCCGGTACAGCACGCGAAGCCACTGGCAACCGGCCCCGCGGAGCCTCTCCAGCCGGTTGAAGACGCACCCCCTGTTCAAGCGACCGTCAGCTCTGGCCCTGCCAGCCGGGAATCAGCGCAGCAGGTTGAGGATATGCATGAACCGGGGCTATCCCAGCAGCAACGAGAGGCAGTTCGTGACAGCTACCTGGCGATTTTGAGACGTCGGATTGAACACCATAAACAGTATCCCCTGATGGCACGTAAGGGCCGCCAGCAAGGAACGGTCATCG
>CALZLE010000438.1 GCA_945788205.1 uncultured Desulfuromonadales bacterium | reverse complement strand
TGAACATTTGCCAGTTGCCGAAGAAGAATGCCACGTCATGCTTTTTGAACCGAAAACTGTGCTCAATACCGGCAATACTACAAATGAAAAAACAGTTGAAATTCTTGAACAAATCTAAAGGTAGCGAACGGGTAGATAGGCAACAAAACGTTCTGGCTACAATGGCAAGACCTATGAAAGAGGAAGTAAATACTTTTTCTATAAATTGCCATTATCCAAAAAATAGAGCTTTCAAGCGAAAGTATAACCACACGAAAGAGTCTCAATGATATCACCCGAAACCTTCTTCACCTTTTTTACTGCCTCTGTTCTTCTCGGGCTCGCCCCTGGCCCGGATAATATCTTCGTTCTGACCCAGTCCGCCCTGCGTGGCAGAAGCGCAGGCATTATCGTCATGCTCGGTTTGTGTACTGGTCTGGTCGGTCACAGTCTGGCGGTCGCGTTCGGTGTTGCGGTAATTTTTCAAACCTCCGCTCTGGCATTTTCAATTCTCAAATATATCGGTGCCGGGTATCTGCTTTACCTTGCCTGGCAGGCATTTCGGGCTTCAGCAGAAAATATCGATGGGAATGAAAATGACGATGTTAGTCACTGGAAACTGTATCGTCGCGGCATTATTATGAACATCACCAACCCTAAGGTTTCGATCTTCTTCCTCGCTTTTCTGCCGCAGTTTGCGGATCCGGCCAAGGGCCCTATCTGGGTGCAACTATTGCTGTTGGGCGGACTGTTTATTGTTGCAACCGTTCTTGTCTTTGGCTGCATTGCTTTGTTGGCCGGAACCCTTGGCGTGTGGTTGAACAAATCGCCTCGCACGCAAACAATTTTAAACAAAATTGCAGGAACAGTTTTCCTTGGATTAGCTTTGAAACTGGCGACGACGGAACGCTGAAGATAAAATCGTTTTCTAAGTTCAGGCGTAATACAGAGTGATCATTCTGACCAGAAGAATAGGAAATGAATATAAAAACCCCCGATTTGAATTCGGGGGGTTTTTTACGAATTACTATTTAGAATCAACGACTTTACTGCTTTACACCGATAACAAATTTCAGATAACGACCCTCAGGGAAAGTCACCGGGCAGGGAAAGTCTTCCGGCTGTCCACTGGTAAATATCGTCCGTAAATTCGTACCAACCTGCAGCGCACCACGACGTAATTCTTTCAGATAATCATCCATCGACACCTTCTGGTGATTTGATGAGCTCATCAGCAAACCGCCGGTCACCAACAGTGGCAAAGTCTCTGCGACCAATTTGGCAGTGCCACCGTGGGTTGAAAAACGACTTTTTTTGGTCGTCGAAAATGACGGCGGATCGAAGAGGATGATATCGAATTTACGACCCTGCTCACGCATTTTTTCCAGCTCGGCAAAGACATCACCGACAACAAATTGATGCCGTTTCGGATTGAGTCGGTTGATAGAGAAATTTCCGCGGGCGACATCCAGATATTTTTGTGAAACATCGACACTGGTTACCTGTTTGGCACCAGCGGCGGCAGCGGCCACAGAAAAGGCCCCGGTAAATGCAAATAAATTGAGGACCGTTTTCCCGGCAGAGCGCGCCATCAGTTCGCGCCGGTTTCGACGCTGATCGGGGAAAAGTCCGGTATTCAATCCTTCACGCAGATCGACCAGGTAATCAAGCCCATTCTCCTGCACGGTTAACGGCACCGGAGCCTTCTCACCGGCAACCACCTTACTATATTGCTTATTCTTGCTCTTTGCTTCCAGCTGCCTTGTCTCCTGCGGCCGCAGCTTGCGATAGATTCCCAGCGGCTGATACACCTGCTGCAGAGCTTTGGTCAGCGCAGAGAGGTGAGAATCCCAGGCGGCGCTGTACAGCTGCACCATCAAATAATCGCCGTAGCGATCAACGGTCAAACCGGGCAGACCGTCCCCTTCCCCGTTTACCAAGCGGTAGGCGTTGGTTTCCTCGAGCAGCGCGCTCTGACGCAAATGTTCGGCCTGCCGCAGCTTGGTTTCGAACCAACCGGCATCGAGACGCAATTTCCCCTGCCCGAGGACCCGGGCCACAATCCGGTCGTTCGGATCAAAGAGAGCCGTTGCCAACTGCCGACCCTTATCATTAAGCAAACAGATCAGCTCACCCGGCTGACCGGCTGGCCACTGCCTCGTAAAGCGATCAGCGATCACCCAGGGGTGACCCAGTTCCAGCATACGCACCGTATCCGGCCCGACTTTGCAGTTTTTCATGGTTCCTCCAGCGAAAGATGCTGAATTTTACCTAAGCCGCGACACAAGTCCAGATAAAACTCCCGGTTCATGTCAGCACTCAGCTGTGGTATCTTCCCGACGACCAATTCAACAGATGGAGAGTGACGATGCGTGAAGGTGCAAAAACCAAAGGTGAACTGATTATCGAACAGCTGATGCGCGAACTCGACCCGAGCTCTCCGCGCTACATGGTGCTGGCAACTGCTCGACAGTTTAAATCATCTTGGGTTGAACTGGGAGAGCAGTTGATCAAGGTGAAAAATCAGGCTGAATTTCAGGGTTGGGGCTACGAGTCATTCGAAGATTACTGCTCCAAAGAAATCCGCATCCGGAAAGAAACTGCCCGGAAACTGACCCTTGCGTACCGCTATTTGGAACAGGAAGAACCGAACCTGCTCGGTGCTGAGCGCCGCCTGCAACCTTTGCCGGACTACCGTGCTATCGATCTATTGCGACAGGCCCGTGAAGAACAGGGTTTTTCCGATGATGAATATGCCCAGCTCCGCGAATCGGTGATTGAGAACGAACGGAGCTTACCGACAGTCCAGAAACAATTCCGCGAAGTGGCACATATACATAACCCGCCAGAGACCAGTCCGCTGAAACAGCTCTCCAGCGCCCTGACCACAGCGCGGAGACTTGATGGCCAATTGGATGAGATGGATGGTATCGCCCCGGTATTTACCAAAGGACTCCACGACCTGATGGACGAACTCCACCGGCAGGAGCGGCTCCTGATTGAGCAACAAGAAACCCTGAGCGAATAAATACAAGAAGTGGTCTAAAAGTTAAATGGAAGCCAGCGATATCCAAGAGCTAAAATCAGAGTACCACTGACACAAACGGCCAAATAGAGTGCCAGTACGCGCTTCCGGAACATCGAAATAAAGAGCGCCATAACCGGCAAAGCTGTGACCGGACCGCCGACCAACAGAGCGATTCCTGCCCCTTTTGACAACTCAATCCCCTCGCCGAATTCTGGCGAGACAAAGCCGTAGAGCATCGCAGCCGCGGTCACCTGTGGCATATGCAACGGAATTGTCGCAAATGTCAGGGCAAATATCGGCATAATCCCTGTCCCTTCCAGCAACATCGAAATCCACTCATTCGGAATGAACTGCAGAGCAATAACTTCGACGGTAATCCCGATGAGAGCGAACTTGCCGATTTTCAGAGTCCCTTCCCAGAACTTGGCCAAGAAAACATAAAATTTGTTGTGCGTACAGCGGTCGACCCGGTGCGACAACTGTTGCCCACAATCACAGCGAAGCTCTTCAACCGGATAGTCCGGATCGTGGAAATTACCTTCGGGCAACTGTTTGCGAAAAATGACATCCTCACTGAAACCGTAGGGTCGTAACAGGTGAGTCAGGTAACCAGCAAAGAGACCGAGAGCGATGGCGCTGAACAGAACGATATTCGCCCAAACCGCTCCTAATTCCCAATTCAACAGAGTATAACCAGCCGGACTCATCAGCGGTGAAGCCACCAGCAATGCCATCGCTGGTGCCAGTGGCAAACCAGCCAGTAATAACGAGATGACTAATGGCAAGGTTGCGCAGGCACACAAGGGACTGACAGTGCCGAGGATCGTTGCCAGAATTATCGCCCAACCACCAAACTTGGTGAGAGCGTGTCGGATTTTCACGTGCCACTTCAAGGTCCGGATGGTTGCTTCCAGAAGAACGCCGATGGCAATAAACGGCAAAATATAGATAAATTCGTTCCAGATACCCAGGAACAATTCTTTTACAATCTCAATAAAATCCATCTGTTCTATTCTTCCTTTAACTCACAAGGCTTCACGATTAAGAAAACTATCTGCCACAGGCAACAACCAGGCTGACAAGTTTTCGACGACGACAAATCGAAACAAGCTGAGAAAACCGCCACCTTGACGCGAATTTAAACTTCTGCGCAATACAGAGCAAAAGTTATGCCCGAGATAAGTGTTTAATTTAACCACGATGAAGAAGGAAAAGTACCGGAAAAGTCAAATATCTCCAAGACTTTTCGAATTTCGATGCTATACTGCTGTGATATTTGGGAGGAGCCTGAATGGACAAGAAATTCAAAAATCGGGTCCGTGAACAGTTTGGTAAATCCGCCATGGCCTATGTACAAGCGGCTCATTTTGCTGGCGGAGAAGATCTCGAAGAAGCAGCTCGGCTACTGCAACCGACCCAGGAAGACAACTTGCTCGATGTCGCCTGCGGCGGGGGCCATACTGCACTATTCTTTGCCCCGATGGTCAGGCAGGTTGTTGCCTCTGACCTGACGATGCAGATGCTGAAAAAGGCCCAAGAACATTTGGCCGAGGAAGGTGGCGTTGACAATGTCATCTTTCGCGAAGCTGATGCTGAGGACCTCCCCTTCCCGGCTGGCTCATTCACCTTGCTCACCTGTCGGATCGCCCCGCACCACTTCCCCGACGTACCACGTGCACTACGCGAATTCCACCGTGTCCTGCGCCGGGGTGGACGCATGGTGATCATCGACACCCTACTACCAGCTGATCCGGAAATAGCAGATTTCTACCAGACCATGGAACAGATGCGTGATCCAACTCATATTCGCGCCTTCAACGAAGAAACCTGGACTGACATGATCCACGATTCAGAGCTGATCTTACGGGAGACGAGAACTATCCCCAAAGTTCACGATTTTCAGGAATGGGCAAAACGTGCTGGTCTCAATCGCGATGAAATTCAGGAATTAAATAAGTTTTTCATGGATGCGCCGCAAAAAGTCCATGATTTCTTTAAAATTGAGTCCTTTGCGGGCGAGGTAGAAACTTACACCGATCAGAAGCTGCTGATCTATGCCAGTCGCAAGGAGAAAGAGAAAAAATAGCGGCAGCGACACATAAACTACAAAAAGGGAGTCGATCTAATCGACTCCCTTTTCTTGTTCAACAAAACACGGGCAACCCCCGAAGAGGCCT
>CALZLE010000437.1 GCA_945788205.1 uncultured Desulfuromonadales bacterium | reverse complement strand
GGCTTGATTTTTAGGCGGGAATCACTGTTATAGTGAATTTACCGGCGATTATACCGGCATCAGCTTAAAGGCTTGTGCCGGTTTTCATATGCTCAGGGAAAAAAGACATTGACCAAAAAACTGATTATTGCCATCGACGGGCCCTCCGGGGCGGGAAAGAGTACACTCAGCAAGGCGTTGGCCAAGCGGACCGGTTACACCAATATCGATACCGGTGCCATGTATCGCGCGGTGGCTTTACTGGTTAATCGCCAGCAGGTGGATGTTGCAGACGATCGGGCTTTACAGGAGTTGTGTTGCGATCTGACCATCGAGTTTATCCGCGGCGCAGAGCAGGAGCGGGTCATCGTCAATGGAGAGGATGTTTCGCAACAGATTCGCACTCCAGAGGTCAGCTTGTTAACGGCAAAGGTCGCTGCTTGCTCAACAGTTCGTGAGGCGATGGTTCGATTGCAGCGGAAGATGGGTGAAGCGGGTGGAGTCGTGCTGGAAGGTCGGGATATCGGCACAGTTGTTTTCCCCAATGCTGATGTGAAGTTTTTTCTTTCAGCAACGGCGGCAGAACGTGGTCGACGGCGCTATGACGAATTACGTGCCAAGGGGCTGGATGTCGAGTTGCAACAGACCATCGCTGAAGTTGAAGAGCGGGATGCTGCCGACAGTGCCCGTGAGCACGCGCCACTGAGGCGGGCTGGGGATGCCATCGATATCGACTCGACCAGTATGACAATTGAAGAAGTATTAGATAAAATGCTGCAGTTGGTCGAGCAACGACAATCGCGGGAGTCATGATGGAAATTGTTCTGGCAAAAAGTGCGGGATTTTGCTTCGGGGTTAAGCGCGCTACGCAGATGGCTTTTGATGCCTCATCACAGCACGAGCAGATCCACTCTTTAGGGCCACTGATTCATTCACCGCAGGTTGTTGAACAGTTAGAGCAGCAGGGGGTGAAAGTCTGCAAGCAGGTTGCGGAAATCCCTGGTGGTGCGGTCGTGGTGCGGTCGCACGGAGTGACCGCCAATGAGATGCACGATATTGAGGCGCAGCATTTAGAAATTATCGACGCGACCTGCCCGTTTGTAAAAAAAGCCCAGGACTTTGCTGCAAAGCTGAGTGATGATGGGTATTTAGTGGTCTTGGTCGGAGAAGCAGATCACCCGGAGGTGCAAGGTATTTTCTCGTATGCCAAGGGTGAGGCGGTTGTCATTACCAGCGCTGAAGAGGTTCAGTCTCTGCCGAATAACAGCAAGATAGGTATTATTGCGCAGACGACCCAACCACTGGAAAATTTGCAGGAAATTGTTTCGTCCTGTTTGTCCAAAGCAAAAGAATTGCGTGTCTATAATACCATCTGTGATGCAACGACCTTGCGTCAACGCGAAGCGCGGCAGATTGCCGCAGGGGTCGACCTGATGCTGGTTGTCGGTGGCTTTAATAGTGCAAACACCTCTCGTTTAGCGCGGCTTTGCGAGGAACAGCAACCTTGCACTCATCATATAGAAACGGCAGCTCAATTGCAGGATGATTGGTTCACTGAAAAAGAGCGAATCGGGATTACCGCTGGAGCATCGACACCTGGTTGGATTATCGATGAGGTGCTACAGCGCTTGGGAAATATATCGCAAAATATTTAATTTTTTCAGTGCTGACAAAGGTTTTTTATTCGTCTCGGGCAGGGTTGGAAAATTAGTCTGAGAAAGCGGATTAAAAAGAATAACTGCCTGAAAAATATTGGTTTGTTTTTTCTAAGAGGCTGTGCTATCTTCCGCAGTCTCGAAAGAGTCCGCCGCCGTAAGGCGTCGGGAAATTCGCAAGGGGGTAACATCTCCAATGGTAGAAGAAAAAGAACTGCAAGACGAAATGGAAGCGCTGGACGCAATGGATGCGCAGGATGAAAAAGACGCGCAGGCCGAAATGGATGGCGATTTCGAAGAAAGCTTCGAGGAACTGCTTAAAGATTATGAGCAGGGTGGCTTCGAACTGAAGCGCAATGATGTCGTTGAAGGCACGATTGTTCAGGTTAATCCTGACTCGGTTGTTGTCGACGTCGGTTACAAGTCGGAAGGGGTTATCCCGCTTCGCGAGTTTGCCGATGAAAAAGGCGAGATCAATGTCAACGTAGGTGACGTTTATGATGTCCTGTTTGGCGGTGGTGAGAGCGACAGTGGTCTGATCGTTCTCTCGAAAGAGAAAGCTGATCGGCAGAAGATCTGGAACTCTCTTGAAGAAGGTGCTGTGGTCGAAGGTAAAATCATCAGCCGCATCAAAGGCGGACTGTCGGTTGATATCGGCGTTAACGCTTTCCTTCCAGGTTCTCAGGTTGACCTGCGCCCGGTTCGTAATTTGGACAAGGTGATCGGTGAGTCTTTCGATTTCAAGATCATCAAGCTGAACAAGCGTCGTGGCAATATTGTTCTTTCCCGCCGTGTTCTGCTCGAAACCGAGCGTGAGTCGCAGCGTGGCGAAACCCTCAAGACACTGGAAGAGAGTCAGGTCACCGAGGGTATTGTTAAGAACTTGACCGATTATGGTGCATTCATCGACCTCGGTGGTATTGACGGTCTTCTGCACATCACTGACATGTCCTGGGGCCGGGTCAAGCATCCGTCCGATATCCTGGCCGTTGGTGACAAGATCAACGTCAAGGTTCTTAAGTTTGATAAAGAGAAGGAGCGTGTCTCGCTCGGTCTCAAGCAGATCTCTCCAGATCCGTGGTTGGACGTTCAGGCTAAGTACCCGGTTGAAGGCAAGGTTACCGGTAAGGTTGTCAGCCTGACCGATTACGGCGCATTTATCGAGCTGGAAGAGGGTGTTGAAGGCCTGATCCATGTTTCGGAAATGAGCTGGACCAAGCGCGTCAAGCACCCGAACAAAGTTCTCTCCATCGGTGACGAAGTTGAGTCCGTTGTTCTGGCTCTCGACACCGAGAACCGTCGCATCTCCCTCGGCCTCAAGCAGGTTGAGCCGAACCCATGGGATGTTATCGGTGAGAAGTTCCCGATCGGCACTATCATCGAAGGTCAAGTCAAGAACATCACCGACTTCGGTATCTTCGTCGGTGTTGACGAGGGCATCGACGGGCTGGTTCACATCTCGGACTTGTCTTGGACTAAGCGGATCAAGCATCCTTCCGAAGCTTACAAGAAGGGCGATCTGGTCAAAGCGGTTGTTCTGAATATCGATCGTGAAAACGAGCGTTTTTCCCTGGGCCTCAAGCAGCTTGCTTCCGATCCTTGGGAGACTGTTCCAACTCGCTATGCCCGAGGCACTATCGTCAAGGGGCAGGTGACTTCGGTGACCGATTTCGGCATCTTCCTCGAGTTGGAAGAGGGTATTGAAGGACTGGTGCACGTTTCCGAACTGAGCAAAGAGAAGGTCGAAGCTCCGAAGGAATTTGCTACGGTCGGTGACAGCCTCGAAGCCGCTGTTTTGCAGGTTGATACTGTTGATCGGAAGATTGCCCTGTCGATCAAGGGAATTGATGAGCAAAAAGAAAAGGCTGAGGTTAACGAGTTTATGGGTGCGCAGAAGAGTGCAACCTCTAACCTCGGTGACCTGCTTCAAGGTGCCATGGGTCGCAAGTCTGACGATTAGTCAGTAAGATAAATATAGGGACTCCGGTAAATACCGGAGTCCCCTTTTTTGTGTGAAATCTGATGAAAAAACGCCCCTTTTTGATGGCCTCAATGACCATTGGTGCTATCTTCCTGTTTTTTCTCCTGGTAGTGCTTACTTCCGGTATGCTGAGCGGTCGCTCAGTTGTTGTCCCGGTCGGTAAAAAAATTGGAGTGCTGGAAGTTTACGGCACTATCATCGATGCACAAAAATTAATTGAGCAGATCAACGATTTTCGCGACAACGATGCCATCAAAGCAGTGGTGTTGCGGGTTAACTCCCCGGGTGGTGGTGTTGCTCCTTCTCAGGAAATATATGCAGAGCTAAAGCGCCTTGCCGATAAAAAACCACTGATTGTTTCTATGGGGGCGATTGCTGCTTCGGGTGGTTATTATCTAGCGATTGCCGGAGAGCGTTTGTTTGCAAACCCCGGCAGTATTACCGGAAGTATCGGTGTGATCATGTCCTTTCCAGACTATCGGGAGCTGATGGGCAAGATCGGGGTAAAGACTGAAGTTGTTAAAAGTGGTCAGTTTAAAGATATAGGTTCATCAGCGCGTGCTTTTTCTGCTGCTGATCGTGAATTATTGCAGGGGATGATTGATGATGTCCATTCCCAGTTCGTGCAGGCGATCAGTGAAGGGCGTAAGATTCCAATCGATCGATTAAGTCCCTATGTCGACGGAAGAATATTTACCGGTCGGCAGGCTTTGGCCATCGGTTTGATAGATGAGCTCGGAACATTTAACGATGCGATCAATTATGCTGGAAAGGTTACTGGGTTAGGTGAGTCTCCTGACCTGATCTACCCTGAGCCAGAGCGTACAGATTTCATCGAAAGATTGATTCAGGGGGCGGCTAGTCGCTATCTGGGTGTCGATTTCAGCCGGAAAATTACGATTGGTCCGCAGTATTTGTGGAATGGCTATTGAGTGAATAGCTGCTTTTTGCGACGTGGAAGGTGAAAATGACCAAAAGTGAATTGATTGAACGACTTTCTGATGAGCATGATTTGCTCAACAAAAAGGATGCAGAGGCAATTATTAACCTGATCTTTGGTGGTATCGGCGAAGCGCTTGCTGATGGCGACCGGGTTGAAATCCGTGGCTTTGGTTCTTTTTCTGTTCGTGAGCGTGATGCTCGCGAGGCAAGAAATCCAAAGAGTGGTGAGCTGGTGAAGATCCCATCACGCAAGACACCGTTTTTCAAGACGGGTAAAGAGTTGCGTGAGCGGGTCGACGAGTAGTTACAGGTTTTATTGTCACGTCCTAAAATAGATTGACAGTTTTTCTCAAGCCACCTCCCTTGCGGAGGTGGCTTTCTTATGTACTTCTTCTGGTGTTTTCATGTTCAAGCTCAGGTGTGGTCGCATGCGGTTGTAAATAG
>CALZLE010000436.1 GCA_945788205.1 uncultured Desulfuromonadales bacterium | reverse complement strand
TTGAAGAGTATGACAGGCTAACGAGACAGAGAGATAAACAGCAAACAGAGTTACAGAAAAATCAAAGGATTGCTGCTAAGCTTTCTGTGTATAAAGAAGAGTATGCGAAGCTGGAATCCGAACTACAGCAAGCTTTAGGGGAATTACCTCTGAAAAAAGAAATTCCTAGTCTACTTACAAATATTGGTGCCTTAGCCAAAGCTGAGGGATTAGATATTATGCGTTTCGAGCCAAAGGCTGAAACCTCCCAAGGTTTTTATGCTGAGGTACCGGTAGTGTTGAAACTGAGCGGTTCATATCATCAGGCAGCTTTATTTTTTGACGCTGTCGCTGGTATGGAGCGGATTGTAAATGTACAGGGATTGACGTTAGGTGGTGCTAAAGAGGATGCAGGGCAAACAAATCTTTCTATTGATTGTAGAGCGATAACGTTTCGCTTTTTGGAGGATTCTACTGCGGGAAAAAAGGGGGCAGTTAAATGATAGAATTTGTCCTTAAGGGGAAGGGCCTTTGCCTTTTTTTCGTGCTGTTACTGTTGTTTATGTCTTCCACAGAAAGTTGTGTTGAGGCTTCTGTAGATGTCGTTGAATCTTCCACAGAGAACTCCTCATATCATTATAGTCCGGTTGGACGTCGTGATCCTTTTGTTCCATTGATTAGGGAGATTCGTAATGATTCTAATAAGGTGAGGAGGAATTTGGGCCCTCTAGAAAAGTTTGAGCTCAGTCAGTTCCGTCTCGTTGCAATGATGGTTATTCAGGGCTCTCCTCGAGCGATGGTCGAGTCACCGGATGGTAGCAGCTATACTGTGAAGCTTGGTGATCTCATCGGGCCAAATGGTGGCGTTGTCAAACAGATAAAGACAAAAGTCATTGAAGTTGACGGTAAAACCGGCCAGAGAATCGAAAAGAGCCCAGATAGAATTGTTATTGAAGAAAAAGGTGTTGATACTTTCACCGGTCGAGCTTTTAAGGAAACACGCTATTTAGAGATGTAGCTTAGATTTCTAGGTTTCACCAACGTTGCAGTTTGCGACTGATTTTTAGGGGAATAAATATGAGAAGAAGCGTTGTGCTCCTCAGTGTGATTTTTTTGTCGGCGGTAATAAGTCTGTCGTCATTTGCGTGGGCATCAGATTCGGTTTCATCTGTTATGGTTGCCGACTATAAAGCCGAGTTCAGAGCCAGTGAAGGCATGCAGAAGGTACGTTACTTCACATTAGATTCTCCGAAAAGGTTGGTTGTTGATCTTTATGGGATACAGCCCGGAGATCATGACAATATGTTTTCGTTGAGTCATGGTTTTAAGACATTGAGGGTAGGGCCTTATGAGGATAAAACGCGCTTTGTTTTCGATGTGTCAGACGATACTTTTCCAATCTTTGAGGTAGTTACTGACGAACAGACTGTTGTTGTAACGTGGCAACCTGTTGCTAGCACTGCTCATAAAGTGGCGGCTGAACCAGCCACGGTAGGGACTGCCCAAGTGTCCGCAATAGACTTTTCGTCTGTCTCTGGACAGTCTGTGTTGGAAATTAGTTTGGCTGGTAGTGCTGTCGCTTCACAACTGATCGAAAAAAAGAATAAAATTAATTTCTCACTTGAAAATACCACTTTGCCTCGTGCTCTGCGAAGAAACTTCGATACTTTGGCATTTCCCAGCGCCATTCATTCCGTTAATCCTTATTTGGTGAATGTTGGTGGTCAGCCAGAGGTTCGGTTTGTCGTTACGCTAAAAGACGATGTTCCGTACCGCTTGGAAAAGACTGAGAAAGGTTATGCTTTTATCGTGACCGATGGGCCCTTTGCTACTGTGCAAACAGCAGACACCGGTATGCTTCCAGTTGCCGTTGAAGAGCTAGAGCCTGGATTGCAGCCTATGCCTAAGCAAGTGGTATCGACGAGCCCAACTCTAAACAATACAACAGTGCCGGTTATCGATAATATTGCTGCAGATGATGTTGCTTATTCAGGAGCTAAAACTTCTCTGGTTTTTGATAATGCCGAGGTCAGAGACATTCTTCGGTTAATAGCGGAAATCAGTAATTTGAACATTATTGCTTCGGACGAAATAAAGGGCAATGTAACTCTTCGTTTGATTGATGTGCCGTGGGATCAAGCATTGGCTCTAGTTCTTGATATTACAAACCTGGGTATGCTTCAGGAGGGTAATGTTGTACGGGTATTGCCAAAGAGCAAAATAAGGTCAATGAAGGAAGCAGAGTTGACTGCAGCGAGGTCACAAGAAAAGCTTGAGCCCCTTGTCACAGAAGTGGTTACAGTTAGTTACGCTGATTTAGGAAGCGTGGTTGATCCAGTAAAAAACGTGCTGAGTGATCGCGGGAGCATCACCGCAGATAATAGAAATAAACTTCTAATTATCAATGACGTAATGTCGCGATTGATTAAAGCGAAAGAGCTCATAACAATATTGGATACACCAGAGCGACAGGTCATGATTGAGGCCCGTATAGTTGAAGTAAATACAGATTATTCACGTCAATTAGGTGTTAATTGGGGTTTTAGTTATGATGATAATGATGATGATGCGATTCTTAATGCTCTGAATGTTGGTGCGGGTGGTGATTTTTTAGTAGGAACATTTCTTGGGAGCCCTGGCCTTGGGGCTGGTTTTCGTTTTGGTGAGACATTGTTGGACGGCGGAATTTTAGACATGAGAATTTCTGCTCTAGAAACTGGAAGTAAGTTGAAGGTTGTGTCAACTCCGAGAGTAACAACTCTCAATGGCGAAGAGGCTATTATTAAGCAGGGAACTGAAATTCCATATCAAACAGTTGAAGATGGTGAAGTTAAAATTGAATTTAAAGAAGTTGTTCTTGAATTAAAAGTCACTCCTGTTATCAATCCAGATGGAAGTATTATTTTAGCGATTGAAGCAAAAAACGATTCACCTATTCCAGGCGGTGAAGGGGCACTATCCAAAAAATCCGCGAACACAAAAGTATTAGTGAGAGATGCTGAAACTACAGTTTTAGGTGGAGTGTTCATTGATCGAGAGGGTGATGGAGATGCAGGGATACCATTTTTAAGCAAGGTTCCACTTTTGGGACATCTGTTTAAGGCAACCGATAAGTCTAGTTCGAAGGATGAATTACTTATATTTATCACTCCAAGGATTTTGTCAAATAATTAATGGCTGAATAATCTTTAAAAAGGGCAGGGTAACCTGCCCTTTTTTTTTAACAATTTTTTTTGCGGAAACGAAATGACTGAGATAATTACTGTCCCGTTAGGGGATCGAAGTTACCCTATCCACATTGGGACGGATATTTTAAAGACGCTTGGTGATAAGTTGAAGGAAATTGGCTTTCCTCAGCGTGTCGCGATTGTATCGAACCCCACAGTTAGTCAGTATTACGGGTCTATCGTTAGCAATACACTCTCAACTGCCGGCTTCGATCTTTTGGAAATTACACTCCCAGATGGCGAAGAATTCAAGAACTTACAAACCTTAGAGCAAATCTATGATGAACTGATCCGTAATAATTTTGATCGTAGCACCGGGTTGATTGCGCTTGGTGGTGGCGTTATTGGTGATATGGTCGGATTTGCTGCAGCGACTTTTTTACGCGGTGTTCCGTTTGTGCAGATCCCGACAACATTGCTGGCACAGGTTGATAGTTCCGTTGGTGGTAAGACGGCTGTTAATCACCCGCTGGGAAAAAACCTAATTGGCGCTTTTTGTCAACCTGAAATGGTGCTGATTGATGTAGCAACGCTAAATACCCTCGCTCCACGTGAAGTTGCCGCCGGAATGGCTGAAGTCGTTAAGTATGGTGTCATCAAAGACGAGAATTTTTTTGCATGGCTCGAAGATAATTATTTGCCGCTGCAAAATTGTGAGACGGATGCTCTTATTGCTGCGGTTAAGAAATCTTGTCAAATAAAAGCAGATATTGTAGAAATTGACGAGAAAGAAGGTTCTGTTCGGGCTTTTTTGAACTATGGACACACCTTCGGGCACGCGATTGAATCTCTTGCTGGTTATGGTCAATGGAAACACGGAGAAGCCGTCGCTGTTGGAATGATAGTTGCCGCAAAAATTTCTGCAGCTCAAGGGCTTTGTGAACAAGCTGATGTGCAGCGGATTGTCGCTTTGCTAAAAGCGCTTAAGTTGCCAGTTGAGCCTCCCGATTATAGTTTGAATGACTATGTTGCCGCTATGCGTCGTGATAAAAAAGTAAAACATGGCACTCTCACACTCGTGTTGAATCAGGGTATTGGCAATGTTAAATTGTCACAGGTTCCCGACATATCGACAGTCTTTTCTGAAATCCTGAATCCTTAAGGGGAAATCATGTCTGAACAGGCTCCGCAGAGTTCACTTTTAGGAAAAATAGCAGCTTATACGGAAATCCTTGCCAAGGACCCCAAATCGACAATTTTTGTATCTTTGGGGGAAGCCTATCGAAAGATGGGTATGTTAGATGATGCCCGTTTAGTCGTTGAGAAGGGGCTCGAGTCGAATGCTGATTTTAGCCCTGCCCATATCGTTTTAGCCCGAACTCTATGCCAACAAGGTGAGTATTCGTTATCAGAGACTGCCTTTCAAGACGCGTTAAAATCTGATTCGGAAAGTTTGGCGGCACTGGTCGGTTATGCACGTTTGTGTATTTTATTGGGACAGGAAGAGAGGGCCCGTGAGCTTCTTTTAGAGGCACGTAATTTAAGCCCTGCTGATCCGGTTATTAATAAACTGCTTCTTTCCTTGCCCGAAGAATTTCCAGAAGATGCTGGTGAAGCAGAAGATGCTGGTGAAGATATTGTCGAAGAAGAAGCGACAGAAATGCCAGAGGAATTTCTTCAGGACGAAGTAGAAGAAGATGTGGACTCATCGATAACCTCAGAAGAAGAGGTCGATACGCCGGTGCTGGTATCATCGACTCTTGCTGATCTTTACTTGAAGCAGGGTTTAACCGCTCAGGCACTGGATGTTTACCGCCAGCTTTCAGCAGAAGAACCTGATAATTTACTGTTCCGTCGTAAGATACGCGACCTAGAAGAAGATTTTCCGGGGCTTGCACGCAAGCAAGAGGATGTTGATACCGAGATTCAAGAAGAGCCTGACTCCGACGAGTTGGTAGACGCCATAGTTGAAGAGTCTTCAAGCGATGAAACTTCTGAAGAACCCGTTTCTCTCTCTGAGGAAGAGGAGATAATGCAAGTTTCAGAATTTACTGCGGAAAGGAACAGCAGCGATTCTGATGGGCAGGTTTTGTCGACCTTGAATCGTTGGCTCGATAGTATTCAGCAAAGGAGAGAGGATGTTTAAAAGTATTCTGGAGAATATTGTCAACTCCTGTTCTGGCGGTGTCGGGGCGGTACTGATGGGGTACGACGGTATTGCTATTGATCAGTATGTTGTTGAAGATGCAGAGCTTGACCTGAATCTGGTCGCCATTGAGTATTCGAACGTTACCAAAGAAATCCGCAAGGCCGCCGAGGTCCTCGAAACCGGAGAACTTCAAGAGGTGGCGATAAAAACAGAACTTTTCTTTGTGATTGTTTATGCACTGACTGATGAGTATTTTGTTGCGCTGACGATAAATCGAGATGGTAATTATGGTCAGGGCCGCTATCTTTTGATGCGTGATGCTGGTAGCTTGCGTGAGGCTTTAGCGTAAAAAGATGAAGATATTAGTTCTCAACGGACCAAATCTGAATTTACTAGGGACACGCGAGCCGGAAATATATGGGCATGAAACCCTTGATCAGATTATGCAAGCATTGCTTGCTGAGGCAGCCGCAGCAGGAGTGACGCTTGAGAATTTTCAATCAAATGTCGAAGGGACTTTGATTGATCGCATTCATCAGGCCAAGCAGGAGCGCTGTGCCGGTATCATCATCAACCCCGGTGGCTACACTCATACCAGTATTGCCCTGCGCGACGCCATTTCTGGCGTCGATCTTCCAACACTGGAAGTTCACTTATCCAATATTCATGCACGAGAGCAGTTTCGGCAGCATTCATTCATTGCGCCGGTCGCAATCGGTCAGATTTGTGGTTTTGGTGCTTTAGGATACAGCCTTGCATTGCGGGCATTGATTGATCATCTGCAAAGGAGCTGATGTGAACCCTCGGGGGGAGCAGTACGTACAGGATTTGTTAAAAACGGAAGGGCTGGATGCCCTGCTGTTTTTTGGGCTCCCCTCCATTCGTTATCTCTGTGGCTTTACCGGGAGCGATGGCGTGTTGATGGTCACGGAAAAAGAATCTATTTTTCTCACCGATTCGCGCTACCAGCGCCAAGCAGAAGATCAAGTTTCGACAAACAAAGTTAAATGTTATAAAAACAAGTTTTCAGACGTTGTCGATAAATTATGTGGAAAAATGCTTAATCGCGTTGGTTTTGATGCTGATCATTTAACTGTTTCAGCGTACGAAGAGCTTTCCAGCCTGAGTAACGGGAAAATTTGCTGGTGTCCAATTAGTTCTCAACTGCGGTCTTTAAGGGCAAGTAAGGACACTCCAGAGCTGGCAGCACTTAAAAAAGCAGCCGCGCTAAATAGAGCCGCTTTCGAAGAGGTTTTGCCGCAAATCAAGCCTGATGTAACAGAGCGAGCAATTGCTCTGGAGCTTGAATTTGCCCTGAAGCGTCTTGGCGGAGAATGTAACGCTTTTGATTTTATTGTCGCTTCTGGTGATCGAGGAGCTTTGCCGCACGGAGTCGCCAGTGAAAAGCTTTTAAAAAACGGAGAATTAGTCACCATCGATTTCGGCACCCGGGTTGATGGTTATTATTCCGATGAGACTGTCACACTCGCTTTAGGGCCCGTTGACGGAAAACTTCGACAAATTTTTGATATCGTGTTAAAAGCTCATGACTTGGCACTTGCTTCTATTAAGCCGGGAATGGAAATCCGTCAACTTGATGCTGTGGCCAGAGATTACATCACGGCACAAGGTTATGGAGATTACTTCGGTCACGGGTTGGGACATGGTGTCGGGCTAGAAGTACATGAATATCCAGCTGTTTCTCCGCGCGCTGATGCTTTGGTCGAGGAGGGAATGGTTATAACTATCGAACCGGGGATTTATCTTCCGGGGACTGGCGGTGTCAGGATTGAAGACACTGTTGTTGTGACTGCTGAAGGCTATGAGGCTTTGACCAGCATTCCGAAGCAATTTTATCAAATAGACCCGGCATAATATTTATGCCCACAACCAATTGGGACCACCTGGCTGCCGTTGGTGGCCGATTTTTTTGGGAACTTTCCCAGGAGGAAACACAATGGAAATCAAAGACTTGAAAAGTCTGATCAAGATGGTGACTGAAACCGACATCACCGAATTCAAGATGGAAAACAAAGAAGAAAAGATTCTGATCAAGCGTGGCCAGGAAAAGGAAATTATCCAGGTCGCAGCTCCCACTCAATTTGCTGCACCGGCACCTGCTGCTCCCGCTGCTGCGGCGCCTGCTGCCGCGCCTGCACCGGCGACTGCAGCACCTGTCGTTGATGACAAATATGATGCTGTTCCGTCGCCAATCGTTGGCACCTTCTATCGCAAGCCATCTCCCGATGCTGCTGTCTTCTGTGAAGTTGGTGATATTGTTGAGGCCGGTCAGATTCTGTGCTTGGTCGAAGCAATGAAACTGTTCAACGAAATTGAAGCGGAATACAAGTGCAAGATCGTAGAAATTGTCAAGGATGATGCCGCGCCTGTTGAGTACGGCGAGACTCTGTTCCTTGTTGAGCGGCTCTAATTCGGCTGTAGTTTAAAAGATAGAACAATAACCGGTTTTGGCCGGTTTGCCATGGAGTCATAGACGATGTTTCATAAGATTCTGATTGCCAATCGTGGTGAGATCGCTCTGCGGATCATCCGGGCCTGTAAAGAGCTTGGAATCAAAACAGTGGCGATTCACTCCGATGTTGATAGTGAAGCACTGCATGTCAGCTTGGCTGACGAAAGTATCTGTATCGGACCTGCTGCCAGTGCCGACAGCTATTTGAATATGAAAGCTGTCATCAGTGCAGCACAACTTGCTGATGCAGATGCGATTCACCCAGGTTACGGTTTCCTCTCGGAAAACGCCGAGTTTGCTGAAATTTGCGAGCAGTCTGGTATTACCTTTATCGGCCCCACTGCTGAGAATATGCGCCGGATGGGGGATAAAATCTCTGCCCGCCAGACCGTTACTGAAGCGGGAGTGCCGATTCTGCCGGGAACCAACGAGAGCATTGAAACCGCTGAAGAAGCGCAGAAAATTGCTGATGACATTGGTTATCCGGTCATCATCAAGGCTTCTGCTGGTGGCGGTGGTCGAGGAATGAAGATTGTTCATTCTCCTGCTTCACTTGCCAACGCCTTGGCAACTGCGCGGACCGAAGCGCAAGCCGGTTTTGGTAAAGCTGATGTTTATATCGAGAAGTTTTGTGAGCATCCCCGTCACGTTGAAATTCAGGTTCTGGGTGATAAGCATGGCAACGTGATTCATCTGGGCGAGCGGGACTGCTCTATTCAGCGTCGCCACCAGAAGCTGATTGAAGAGGCTCCTTGTCCGGTTTTGTCTCCTGAACTGCGCGAAGAAATGGGCTCCTGCGCTGTTGCCGCTGCGAAAGCTGTCGGTTATTCAAGTGCAGGAACCGTTGAATATCTTCTCGACACCGATGGCAGCTTCTATTTCATGGAGATGAACACGCGTGTCCAGGTTGAGCACCCGGTGACAGAAATGGTCACTGGCGTAGATATCATCAAGGAGCAGATTCATTCTGCGGCAGGGATCCCACTGCGTTATAAACAATCTGATATCAAAATCAGCGGCCATGCCATCGAATGTCGGATCAATGCAGAAGATCCAGAGAAATTCACTCCCTTCCCCGGAAAAATCAACGGTTATCACACTCCCGGAGGTATGGGTGTGCGGGTCGAAAGTGCCATGTACGATCAGTACACGGTTCTGCCGCATTACGACTCAATGATCGGCAAACTGATTGTTCACGCTGAGACACGTGAAGAAGCGATCAAACGGATGGCCTGCGCCTTGGATGAGTACATTATCGAAGGGATCAAAACCACGATTCCGTTCCATCAGAAGATGATGGCCAACAAGGAGTTTATCGACGGAGACTTCGATACCAACTTCCTTGAGCGGGTCAAAATTTAACGCGATAGTGAATGTTAGATAACCTGAGCGCCAGACTGGGAATAATCAGTCTGGCGTCTTTTGTTGAATGAGAGCCGGTGTTGCTATGAATTCCACAACCGGATTGACTATCGGGCATATCCCTTACCTGAATTGTGTCCCTTGGTTTCACTATCTTAAAAATGGTGATTTTGAGGGCGAATTGTTGTCGGGAGTTCCATCTCAACTGAATTTCTACTTGCAACAGGGAAAACTCGATATCAGCCCCTCATCCTCCTTCGAGTACGCCCGCAACCCACAAAAATACCTTCTGTTGCCGGGGCACTCAATCTCATCTATTGGCAAAGTAAAGAGTGTTTTGCTCTTCTCTCCCGTCGCGCTTTCAGAGCTGAACGGACAGCAAATTGCGATCACTGGAGAATCGGCGACATCGATAAATCTGTTGCGGTTGATTCTGCGTGAGTTTATCGGTTTGGACGATATCTCCGATTGTGTCCCCGACGAACCTGTTGAGGTTTTGATCTCTCAGAAGAAGCCCGCACTGCTGATAGGAGATCGGGCCCTGCAGCTGGCAGACAAGAAACCGGCAGGAATGAAGGTTTTTGACCTGGGGGAGATTTGGCACCAACAAACCGGATTGCCGTTCGTTTTCGCTCTGTGGATATTGAGAAGAGAAGCATTGAATCGATACGCTGACCCCTTAACGAAGCTTTCGGCCCAATTACAACAATCCTATGAGCGTGTTATGAAAAACCCGGAACCAGTTGCTGAGTTACAAGCAGCAGCTACAGGGTTAAACAAAGAGCAGATCGTCGACTATTGGCAGAGTATCGATTATCGTTTGGATAAAGCCCACCTTGATGGTTTGCGGTTGTTTTTCAAGCTTTGCGTAAAACACAATCTTTTGGCGGAGGAACCTTCGCTCGATTTCTTTTGCGCCCCAGATCACGCCATGCAGATTTGCAGTTGACAGACCACAAAGAATAACTAAGATAGGGACCACTCGCCCGGGTGGCGGAACTGGTAGACGCAAGGGACTTAAAATCCCTCGGGAGCAATCCTGTACGAGTTCGATTCTCGTCCCGGGTACCATTTGAAG
>CALZLE010000435.1 GCA_945788205.1 uncultured Desulfuromonadales bacterium | reverse complement strand
CGGTTCACCTGTGCCGCTGGCGCAGTTGCGGTCCCTGACCAGTCGGCTGGTAAATATCTATGGCCAGCATGAGCACCAGAACCTGCAGCGCACCGAAACCCATCTGACTTTGCTCGATGATTTTGCCGGTCTGCAGCCGCAGTTGGCCGACTATCAAGCGGCTTTCCAGGACTGTCAGCAGATACAAAAACGGCTGGACGATCTGAACCTGGCTGATCGCGAACGGCAGCAGCGTCTCGATATGCTGGCCTTTCAGCAACAGGAATTGAGCGCCGCCAAACTGGTTGCCGGTGAAGATGATGAGCTGGAGCAGGAGCGCTCGTTACTGCAGCACGCCGAAAAGCTGACAGCAGCTACGGCCGGCGGGTATGAGCTTTTGTATGCCGGCCAGTTAGCAGTCTGTGGCCAGTTGTCGACGGTTGCCGATCAGCTTGAAGGTTTGCAGGATATCGATCCCAACCTTGCTCCATTGGCAGAAACTCTGCGCAGCAGCTTATTCAGTCTGGAAGATGTTGCTGGTGAGTTGCGCGGCTATGCGGATAAGCTCGATTTTGAACCGCAGCGGCAGGAGCAGGTTGAAGAGCGTTTGGCGCTGCTGGCCAATTTGAAGCGCAAGTATGCACCAACGGTTGAAGCTCTGCTTGAGCACCAGGCCAAAATCGAAACTGAACTTGAAGAATTAACTGATGTTGAAGGTCGGCGTGAACAGTTAGAGCAACAACTGCAAACGGCTCGGCTTGCTGTTCTCGACCTTGGACAACAACTCAGCACTCGACGGCAACAGGCTGCTGAGAGCCTTTCGGCGGCGGTGGGAAAAGAGCTGGCCGAGCTGGCGATGCCGAAGGCCCTGTTTGAAATGCGCTTATTTGAACTCTCCGAACCGGCAGCCGAAGGCTTGGAGCGGGGTGAATTTTATCTGGCGGCCAATCCGGGTGAACCGGGCCAACCGTTGGCGAAGATCGCTTCTGGTGGCGAATTGTCACGGATTATGTTGGCTTTGAAGCGCAGTGCCCCGGAAGGGGATGGGGTTCGCACCCTGATTTTTGATGAGGTTGATGCCGGAATCGGTGGCGAAGCGGCTACCGCTGTCGGAGAGAAAATCAGTCGGCTTGGTGAGCTGCTGCAGGTACTCTGCGTGACCCACTTGCCGCAGGTTGCCGCTTTTGCTGATCGCCATTATCAGGTGGCAAAAACAGAACAGGCCGGGCGTACCAGTACCAGCTTACAGCTGCTGGACAGCGAACAACAGGTCGAGGAGATGGCGCGGATGCTTGGTGGTGCTCACGTTGGCGAGCGGACTTTGGAGCATGCCCGTGAACTGATCAGCCACTCAAAAGGAATCTCAGCGGCCTGAGTGTTGCGACAGGAGAGATTATGCTACGACACGCCAAAATACAGGATGCCCGCGCTATCCATCAGCTGTTGCTCGATTATGCCAACGACGGCCAGTTGTTAGGACGTTCTCTGGCAGATATTTACAAAAATATTCGCGACTTTTATGTCTATGAAGAGACGGGTGAAATCCTCGGGACCGGTGCGTTGGCGATCTGCTGGGAGGATCTGGCCGAAGTCCGCTCGCTGGCGGTGGCCAAGGGTCAGAGTGGTAAGGGAATTGGGCGGAAAATAGTTAAAGTCTGTCTCGAGGAGGCGGTTATGTTAGGTCTAAAGAAGGTGTTTGCTTTAACCTACCAACCAGATTTTTTTAAAAAGCTTGGCTTTGTTGATATCGAAAAATCAGAATTGCCACAGAAGATTTGGGGCGATTGCCTTAAATGTGTTAAATTCCCAGATTGCGATGAGCATGCTCTGGCGATTGAGCTGGCAAGCTGATATTCGCTGTTGACGGTGCGGTGACATGGCTGGTTGATGGGCCATATCGCGGATATTTGATGATATTTATTGCCGAAGATTTCGGCCTTTTCTTTGCTAAGGACCTTTTAGCCTGAATTTTCATGAGTTTATTGAGCCGCGAGATTGTTATCTCCGCTCGGCGCGATTTTTGCTCAACTTGGAACGCTAACATATAAGTGCTAACCTGCTGAAAAGATTAGGTGAATGCAATAATTGAGGGACGATTCGTTGCGTATTGGGGCGATTAATCTAAAGATTCTCGGCACCTTGTTGGTTTGTGTTTGCTGCATACTGCTTTTTCTGCAGTTGCCTGCTGGTGCTGCGCAAAACGTGCAGGCGATGCGTTCGGTTGAGGTGTTGTCGATTGATGAAAGTGGCAGCCCGATCCGTTTTCCATCCGGTATCAGCTATGATCGGGCGGGAGATGAAATTTATGTCACCAGTCCGCAGAAGAACAAGCTGGTTGTTTTAACTCCAGATTATTTTCCCTACCTGTCGATCGGTTCCGGTCGTGGTCTGAACAGTATCAGCAAGAGCTTCATCAAAAATGAACAGCTTTATGTCTGCCTCGGTCCCAGTTCTGAGGAAAAACGACCGCACATTGCCATTTTCGATATGGCTTTTATGCCGGTCAAGCAAATCTATTTTGATGATTTTGATTTTTTCTCCCCGCTCGATTTGGTGGTTGCCGATGATGGCACCATGTATGTCATCGGTATGAACGGCACCGGGGTTATGGTTCTGGATGCTGAGGGTGCTTTTCTCCGTTGGATTGAACCTCGGGATGAAGTCCTTGGTGTCGCGGAAAAAGCTCCAATCCTGGCGGTTGATATCGGGCTGGATGGTCGCATTTACTTCCTTAGTGAGGGGATGGGCCGGGTCTTCGTTTATGATCGTAATGAGCGTTTTCTCTATAAATTCGGAGAAAAAGGTGGTGAGCCGGGAAAGCTGTCACGCCCGCGAGGGATCGCTGTTGATGACTTTCGCCGGCAGGTCTATCTGGTCGATTATCAACGACACACCATGTCGGTTTATGCCCAGAGCGGCGAATATCTCTTCGAGGTCGGTGGACTCGGTGCTGGTCGTGGGTGGTTTTACTATCCGAGTGATGTCATTGTCGATGGTCGTGGTCGAGTGATTGTTGCGGATACATTTAATCATCGCTTGCAGGTTTTTGAATTTATCAGCAATAAAGGTTTTGGGGCCAGCGAACGTGCACAACGGCCGGCAGGAATGTCGGTTGAGCAGTTTGTTGAAGAGGCGGTTGTTGAGGCCGCGCCGCCGGAAAACATAGTTCACATAAGGCAGCTGAAAGACCCGCTTTCGCTTGCTGAGCCGGGAGACTTTTTGGTCATGACGGCGATGACGAAGCAGCAGCGGGATGCTGAGGCTCTGGCATTGCAGCTGATTCGAAAAGGTTACCCGGTTAAGGTGCGCGATGTTATGCGTGGTAAGAGTGGTCGCTGGTTCCAGGTTCTGGTTGGTCCGTATGAGGACCCGCTGGAGGCATATCGAGTCGCTGAGAGGTTGCGGGCTGAAGAACAGTTGCCGGCGATGTTAAAGACTCGTGGCGCCGCCATGGACTTGGTGATTCCAACCGAAGAATCTGCTGAGCCTGTGAAAACTCCGGATTTACCGTTGCAGGAGTCGACCGAAGAGCCGGTCTCTGAGCCTGAAGGGCAAGCGGAGGTGGTTAAGCAAAGCATGGAAGAACATGCCTTGCTTGAGAAACCAGCCAGCGCCAGACTAATTGCTGCGGCTCCTGTTGCTGCTGCTCCAGTTGCTGCTGCTCCAGTTGCTGCTGCTCCAGTTGCTGCTGCTCCAGTTGCTG
>CALZLE010000434.1 GCA_945788205.1 uncultured Desulfuromonadales bacterium | reverse complement strand
CATCACGCCGTCGCAATAGCGGGCCATACAGCGGGCCGTGTCTTTGATCGGCTCCCCGCGACCCATCTGGGTGTTGCCGGAAGCGAGGAACAGGGCGTGGCCGCCGAGCTGGAACATGCCAACCTCGAAAGAGACGCGGGTCCGGGTTGAGCTCTTCTCAAACAGCATGCCGAGGGTCTGGCCTTCGAGCAGCTTGTGCGGGATGCCTTCTTTCTGTTTTTCTTTCAGCTCCTTGGTCAGTGCGAAGATCTTTTCCAGATCTTCCAGCGACCAGTCGGAAAGGCAAAGGAAATCTTTAGTCATCTGTTTTCTCCTGGTATTCATCAAAAATCCCGCTGAGGATTTTCAGCATCTGATCGATTTCTTCTTTGTTGACTGTCAACGGTGGCACAAAACGCAGCACTTTTCCGACGGTGCAGTTGATCAGCAGGCCACGGTTGAGGGCGGTTTTGACCATCTCGCCCCCTTCGATATTTAGTTCCATGCCGAGGATCAGACCGCGTCCGCGGACTTCGACGATAAAGTCGTATTTTTCCCGCAGCTCTTCGAGTTGGTTGCGCAGGTAATTGCCCATGGCGATACAGTTATCCAGCACGCCGTCTTCCAGGTAGACTCGCATCGCTGTCAGCGCTGCGGTCGCCATCAGTGGATTGCCACCGAAGGTCGAACCGTGGGTGCCGGGGCCGAGGGCGACGGCATATTTTTCACGGGCAACCATGGCACCAATTGGCGGACCACCGGCCAGTGCTTTAGCCAGGGTCATCACATCCGGCTCGACACCTTCCTGTTGATAGGCAAACAGGCTGCCGGTTCGGCCGCAGCCAACCTGAACTTCGTCAAAAATCAATAGCAGCTGGTTTGCGTCGCACAGCTCCCGGACCGATTGCAGGTAGCCTGCTGGTGTGACGTTGACTCCACCTTCGCCCTGAACCGGTTCGAGCATGATGGCGCAAGTGTTTGGACCGACCGCTGCACGCAGCGCTTCGAAATCCCCGAATGGTACATGTTTGAAGCCGGGCAGCAGCGGCGCAAAGCCCTCTTTGACTTTGTCCTGACCGGTGGCGCTGATCCCTGCCAGCGTCCGACCGTGGAAGGAGGCATTTGCGGTAATCACTTCATTTCGTTCGGTGCCATGATTTTCAAAGCTGTATTTGCGCACCAGTTTGATCGCCGTTTCGTTCGCTTCGGCACCCGAATTACAGAAAAATACCCGATCGCCGAAGGAGTTTTCGCAGAGCAGTTCTGCCAGCTCAATCTGTTGCGGAATGTGGTAAAAGTTCGAACAGTGCAGCAGCTTTCCTGCTTGTTCCTGAATCGCAGCGACCACTTTCGGGTGACAGTGGCCAAGGTTGTTGACCGCCACACCGGCAAGAAAATCGAGATATTGTTTGCCGTCGACGTCGGTCAGCCAACTGCCCTGGCCGCTGATCGGTACCATTGGGTAGCGGCCGTAGGTTGCAGCGACATGGGTCAGACCCCGGTCGATCCAACTTTGCGAATCACTCATCAGGAAAACCTCGCTACCGCGGTGCCGATTCCTTTATCGGTAAAGATTTCCAACAGACAAGCATGCTCCATCCGCCCGTCGATGATGTGGGTTTTGGTGACGCCCTCTTCAACCGCATCGACACAGCAGTTCAGCTTCGGAATCATTCCGCCAGAGATGGTGCCATCGTTGATCAAATCGGGCACCCGCTGGATATCGATAGTCGAAATCAGTTTGCCCTGCTTGTCCTTGACCCCTTCGATGTCGGTCAACAAAATCAACTTTTCCGCCTGCAAGGCGCCGGCAATCTTGCCCGCGACCAGATCAGCGTTGATGTTGAAGGTTTCACCGTTCAGTCCGACGCCGATTGGCGCGATGACTGGGATGAAGTTGCTTTCTTCCAGCGCACTGATCACCTTCGGATCGACAGTTTCGACTTCTCCGACCATGCCGATATCGATAATTTCCGGGGTTAGAGTGTCCGGGTTGACTGCTGTCATCTCCAGCTTGCGAGCCTGGATCAGGCCACCATCTTTGCCGGTCAGACCGACCGCTTTGCCGCCGTGGCGATTGATATTATTGACGATCTCTTTGTTCACCTTGCCGCCAAGGACCATTTCGACCACGTCCATGGTGGCGCTGTCAGTGACCCGCATCCCCTGCACAAAGTTGCTTTCGATCTTCATCGCCTCAAGGACTCTGCCGATCTGCGGCCCGCCGCCGTGAACGACCACCGGATTCAGGCCGATATACTTCATCAGAATGACGTCGCGAGCGAAGCCTTCCTTGAGTTTTTCTTCGACCATGGCGTTGCCGCCGTATTTTATGACGATGGTTTTACCGTAGAAGTTTTTGATCCACGGCAACGCTTCCATCAGAACATTCGCTTTATTGATAAGTTCTTGCATTTATTTATTCCTGTAGGGGCAACCTATAGGTCGCCCGATCGGCAGACGTTTGCTCGTACGCGGGCGCCCCATGGGTCGCCCCTGCGTGATTACAAAATATATCTCGACAGATCTTCGTCCTTGCTGATTTCAGCTAACCGTTGCTGTACCTCTTTCGCGTCGATTACGACATGGCGCTCGGTCAGTTCCGGTGCGTCGAAGGAGAGTTCTTCAAGCAGTTTTTCCATGATTGTATGCAGTCGTCGGGCGCCGATATTTTCGGTGCGGTCATTGACGGTTTTTGCCATTTTAGCAATCTCGCGGATCGACTCTTCTTTGAACTCCAGATCGATCGATTCAGTTGCCAGCAGCGCAGTGTACTGCCGGGTCAGAGCATTCTGCGGCTCGGTCAGGATCCGGTAGAATTCCTCTTCGCCAAGACTGTCCAGCTCGACACGGATCGGGAAACGGCCCTGCAGTTCCGGAATCAAGTCAGATGGTTTGCTGACGTGAAAAGCCCCGGCGGCGATAAACAGTACATGGTCGGTTTTCACCGGTCCGTGCTTGGTGTTGACAGTGCTGCCTTCAACGATCGGCAGGATGTCGCGCTGCACGCCTTCGCGGGAAACTTCCGGTCCGCCCATCCCTTCGCGGCTGGCGATTTTGTCGATTTCATCGATAAAGATGATGCCGCTTTGCTCGGTCCGTTCACGGGCCAGGGTGGTGACGTTTTCCATGTCAACCAGCTTTTCTGCTTCCTGTTCGTTGAGAATTTCCCGCGCTTCGCTCACTTTGATCCGCTTGCGCTTGGTTTTTTTCGGGAACAGGTTGCCGAACATCTCTTTCATGTTCATGCCCAGATCCTCGCCACCCTGTGGGGTGAGGATGTTCATCTGCGGCATGCTGCTGACTTCAGCTTCCAGTTCAACAAAACGCTCGTCCAGTTCACCCATGCGCAACAGCTTGCGCAGCTTGTCGCGGGTGTGCTGTTGCTGTTCCTGTTTGTCGGGAGAGTGGTCCGCATCGCCAGGCAGCAGCAGGTCGAGTAGTTTCTCCTCGGCATTCGCTTCCGCCTTTACGTGCTGTTTCTTCGCTTCCTCTTCCTTGACCATGATGATTGCCAATTCGAGCAGGTCGCGAACCATGCTTTCGACGTCACGGCCGACGTATCCGACTTCGGTAAACTTACTCGCCTCAACCTTGATGAAGGGAGCCTGGGCAAGTTTTGCTAAACGCCGGGCGATCTCGGTCTTTCCGACTCCAGTCGGCCCGATCATGATGATGTTCTTCGGTACGATTTCGTCGCGCAGATCGGAGTTTTCCACTTGCTGACGCCGCCAGCGATTCCGCAGGGCGACGGCAACAGCGCGTTTGGCCTCGTTCTGACCGATGATGTAACGATCCAGTTCGGAGACGATTTCTCTCGGGGTAAAGTTGGTCACTTAATAACCTCAACAGCGATATTGTCGTTGGTGTAAATACAAATTTCAGCAGCAATTTTCAGCGCTTCTTCGACGATTTTTTCCGCACTCAGCTCGGAATTTCTAAGCAGCGCGCGAGCAGCGGCCTGAGCAAAGCTGCCTCCGGAACCGATCGCCGCAACGCCATCGTCCGGCTCAATGACATCGCCGGCACCGGAAATAACCAGTGAAGTGTCTTTGTCGGCGACGATCAGCAGTGCCTCAAGACGGCGTAAAACCCGGTCGGTTCGCCAATCTTTGGCCAGAGCGACAGCAGCCCGGGGCAGGTTGCCACGGAACTCCTGGAGCTTCGCCTCAAACTTTTCAAACAGGGTAAAGGCATCAGCGGTGCTGCCTGCAAAGCCAGCCAAAACCTGATCCTGATACAGACGGCGAATCTTACATGCACCGTGTTTCATGACCGTGTTGCCAAGGCTGACCTGTCCATCACCAGCCAAGGCGACTTCATTCTCACGGCGAACACAACAGATCGTTGTTCCTTTGAACATCGATATTCTCCTTGGCTAATTAAGGGGGTCAGCTGAGAAAAAGATGAAATATAACACAAAGAAGCTACAGAGAAAAAGCTTTACGGTGCTGATTTGGCGGGGAAAAGTGAATTTTTTAGCAGGGTTGGTCTATTCCGGGAGTGGAAATTCAATTGTTGCGACGGTACCTAACCCCGGTTGACTGTCAATATGCAATTTGCCACCCATTTTGCGGACAAAGTCGCGGGCATAAAACAGGCCAAGACCAAAGCCACGGATCTGGCCGGTATTCTCTTTATCGACCTGATAGAACTTGCTGAAAATGTTAGACATCTCTTCGGGCGGGATGCCGCAGCCAGTATCTCTTACCTGCAGCCGAACCAGATTTTCATTCATGCTGCCTTCCAGGGCAACACTGCCATCTTTGGGGGTAAATTTGATCGCATTGTCGAGCAGGGCACGAATGGCAAAACTGATCCGTTCCCGATCCAAAAGCAAAGGCTTTGGGGGGAGTGGCGGCTCGATGGAAACTTGAAAGTCGATTTCCCGGTTGGCTGCTGACAGCTCTAGAGATGTGGCGACTTGCCGAGCGATCCGTCCGAGTTCAACGGGTTCCAGTTGTAGTTG
>CALZLE010000433.1 GCA_945788205.1 uncultured Desulfuromonadales bacterium | reverse complement strand
GTATCAAGGGGATCAGCTGCTCGGCTACTTGGAGCTGGGTGAAGAAATTGAGCGACTGCTCAACAACTTTTTTCAGCGGGAAAATACCATCCTGACCCTGACCATCGACAAAAAATTTCTTGATCGTGAAAAATGGACCATCGGCATCGAAATGCTCGATAAAGATCCTTCCAGCTGGGATCTTTTGTCGGACAGAATTATTCTCCAATCCTCCCAACCTCATCTGTTGCCGGCAATCATCCAAAGCCTCAAAAAACAAACGATTCAGCCGGACGAAACAATAAAAATCACCGCAGACAATAAAAAGTACCAGGGGCAAATCCAACCTTTACTCGATTCTGCTGACCGGCAGGTTGGTGAGATTCTGGTTTTACTTGATGTCACAACCTCCCTGACCGACTACTGGGACACCGTTTTCGTCTTCACCGGTCTCTGTCTGCTAGCCGCAGGTGGGTTTTTATTTTTTGCAACCACCGTACTGGGCCGCACAGAACAGCAACTAAAGACGACCGACAAACAGCTCTTTGATGAAATCTTGAAAGTCCACACCAGTAATACCAAGCTGGAAAACGAAATCGATGAGCGAAAAGCAGCAGAGTCGGCGCTGAATAAAATTCATGACGAATTGGAAGAACGGGTCACCGAACGAACCGAGCAACTCTGGCTTTCGCTGGAGCAGACCGAACAGGTCCGCAAACAGCTCACCGACATTGTCAGTTCTGTTCCTGACGGACTGATTGTTACCGATCTTGAAAATCGGGTTCTGTTGGTCAACCTGCAAGCAGAGGAACTTTTTCAATTTTCAGCAGATGATTGTATCGGCGAACCGCTGAAAACCATTGTTCGTGATCCAGCGGTAATCGTCCAGATGGAAGAGGCGTTGCAGCAACAACTGAATGATTACCGTTTTAATATCGAGCAGATTGCAGCGGACCTTCAAACTTCCATGTCTTTGCAGATCAGAACTTCGGTCCTGACAGACAAAAAGGGCAAATCGATCGGCATGATCTTCCTTATCCACGACATCAGCCAGGAACGGGAAATCGAGCGGATGAAGAGTGAATTTATCACGACTGCCGTCCACGAGCTGAGCACGCCGCTAACTGCAATCCTGGGATTTTCAGAATTTCTGTTGGAAAATCAGCATTCTCCAGAAGAAGAGCAAGAGTTTCTTACCATCATCAACGAAAAAGCCGATTTTCTCTCCGGTCTGGTCGGCGAGCTCCTCGATACCAGTCGCATCGAATCGGGAAAGCCCCTGGAACTGAAAAGGGAGAAACATACAGCGCAAGAACTTTTTGAACGCCCAATTCAGCACCTGCAACAATTATCGGGAGATCATTCTTTTGTCATCGATCTGAAAGCGGACGATACGGAACTCTTTGTCGACAAAGAAAAAATCTGGCAGGTGATGGAGAACCTGAGCAGCAATGCGGTCAAATATTCCCCCGTCGGAGGTGAGGTCAAAATCACTGGGCAAGCCGCTGAAAACAGCTATCGAATAACCGTCAAAGATCAGGGTGTCGGCTTGACCAAAGATCAATCGGTCAAAGTCTTCGAAAAATTCTATCGCTGCAATCAGACCGACACCTCCGTCGGTGGCACTGGACTTGGTCTGACAATCGTCAAATACATCATCGAAAGTCACGAAGGCCAGATCTGGATCGACAGCGAGCTGGGGCAAGGAACCGAAGTCCACTTTGTGCTCCCGATTCACAGCTAGCCCGTACGATAAATAATGGTGTCTCGTGAGTTGAGTCGACCGCCTGTCGGCACAGAAATACAGCTATACCGACTCATGTAAAATCTCACTGCTCAGACAGCCTGTATTTCTATACAGAGACACTCCGCCTCAGCATAAATTTTTTCTTTCCCATCCCACACCTTGCCACGAACCAAAACTTTACGTCCCTCAACAGAGACGATCTCGGTATCAACCTGAACGACTTGCAAGATCGGCAACAGACAGCGGAAATTGACGTTCAAATTAGCCACCACAATGGCGTGCCCTGCCGCCCAGGCGGAGAGGCCAAGGACCTCATCCAATACCGCGGCTAAACTGCCCCCATGGGCATGGCCCGGTGGGCCTTCTGTTTCTGGACCGAACCAGATTCGTGCCACCAACGACTGATCAGATTTTCGATAATATCTGGTCCGAAACCTTTGCCCGTCCGGGTCGCCGGAAACAAAGCGTAAGGAGCTGCCGACCAAGGCTGGGGCATCAAACAGTTCCCAACCACTCTCGCCGCTTAAATCAACATCCACCAGATTTCCTCCTTACAGCAAAAGGCCGGATCGAAACCCGGCCTTTGCGTCTTATTCTTAAATGCAGCTTTAAACTGCGAATCAGCTGTTGTTCCTCTCAAACTCTTTCATGAAGCCAGCCAGAGCATCGATACCAGCCATCGGCATCGGATTATAGATCGAAGCCCGAATACCGCCAACGTTACGATGGCCTTTCAGGGCATACAAACCGGCAGCGCCTGCTTCTTTGAGGAACTTGGCTTCAAGTTCTTCGCTCGGCAGGTTGAAGCTGACGTTCATGATCGAACGATGCTCCGGGTGCGCCACACCACGGTAGTAATCAGAAGCGTCGATCACCTCATACAACTTGGCCGATTTCTCTTCGTTGCGCTTCTCGATCACCTCGACACCACCCTGCTCCTTGAGCCATTCGAGCACCAGCTTGGTGGTGTAAACAGCAAAGGTATTGGTGGTGTTGGTCAGCGAGTTGTCAGCAGCAGCCTGAGTGTAGTTGAGCAGCACCGGCGTTTCTTTGGCAGCAGAACCGAGCAGATCGTCACGGATGATAACCATCGCCATACCGGAGGGGCCGAGGTTCTTCTGCATGCCGGCGTAGATGACACCAAACTTGCTGTAATCGATCTTCCGAGACAGGATCTCCGAAGTCATATCAGCGATCAATGGAACATCGCCGGTCTCCGGGAACTGGTTCCAGCGGGTTCCGTAGATGGTGTTATTGCCGGTAATGTGCACATAAGAGACATCATCGCTAAAGATCGCCGGATCGTACTCGGGAATCCGGTCGTAGTTGGTCTCAGCGCTGCTGGCAGCGATCTCAACGTTGCAGAGATCTTTCGCATCCTTGGAAGACAGCTTGGCAAAGTTTCCGGTTTCAAAATAGAGGCATTTCTTGCCCGGCTTGCGGCCAGCAAGGTTCAAGGGTAGGGCCGAAAACTGCATCCGTGCACCACCGTGAATGAAGAGGATTTTGTAGTTGTCCGGCAGACCGGTCAACTCACGGAACAGCGCCTGTGCTTCCTCCAGAATGGCCACAAACTCTTTGGCCCGGTGGCTGATTTCGATCACCGAAACACCCATGCCCTGGTAATCGAGCCATTCTTTCTGAATCTTTTCCATCACCGGTTCCGGCAGCATCGCCGGGCCAGCGCCAAAATTGTAAACTTTGTTTGCCATTGTCCGTCTCCTTAATAATATACAGATTGAATTTATAGAATCCGTGCGCTGATTACGCCTTCGATCGCTTCAAGCTCTGCGATCAGTCCGTTCGCCGGCTCGCGCTCGATATCGATCAGATTATAAGCGATCTCGCCACGGCTCTTGTTGATCATATCCGCCACGTTCTGGTCGCGATCAGCCAAAACCGAGAGGATCTGCCCCAGCATCTTCGGCACGTTCTTGTTGATGATTGCCAACCGGCAAACCCCACTGCGCTCCAGATAGGTATTGGGGAAATTGACCGAGTTTTTGATATTGCCGTTTTCGAGAAAGTCGATCAGTTGGTCGGCGATCATGATCGCGCAATTCTCTTCCGCCTCAGCCGTACTGGCTCCAAGGTGTGGCATCTGCACGACATTATCGCGACCGAGCAGCTCCGGCATCGGGAAATCACTGATGTAGCAACGCAGATTTCCGGAATCGAGCGCCTCAACAATCGCCGGGGTATCGACCAGTTTCTCACGCGAGAAGTTCAGCAACACCGAACCGGGCTTGAAACTCGCGGCCAGTTCCTTGTTGATCAGATTGCGGGTCGCTTCCAGCACTGGAAGGTGCAAAGAAACATAATCAGACCTGGAGAGCAGAGTCTGCATGTTCTCGACCTTCTCAACATCGCGCGACAGCCGCCAGGCCGCATCAACCGACAGAGCCGGATCGAGGCCAAGAACCTGCATCCCGAGCATCAGGCCCGTTTCGGCAACCAGCGAACCGATGGCTCCAAGACCAACCACTCCGAGAGTCTTGCCTGCCAGCTCAGCGCCACCGTACTGTTTTTTGCCGTTCTCAACCAGCTTGTGCAGTTCGCCCTCGGTCAGACCGGGGCCTTCTTGTGCAACGTAACTGATGCCACCAAGAATATCGCGCCCGGACAGCAGCAGCCCAGCGATCACCAACTCTTTAACCGCGTTTGCGTTAGCTCCCGGAGCATTAAAAACCACCACACCCCGCTCGGTACAATCAGCAACCGGAATATTGTTGACCCCTGCGCCTGCGCGCCCAATGGCAGTCACCGTATCGGCAATAGTTTCCGGAGTCAGTTGGTGGCTTCGCAGCATAATCGCGTCGGGATGACCGATCTCCGAAGCCACTTCATATTTATCGCGGGAAAACTTGTCCAGACCTTTAACTGAAATCTTATTGTGCGTCAGGATCTTGTGCATTTTAGTTCCTCCTGTAAACGGCAAAATAGCAAGAAAAAACAAGCTGCTGGACGGTTCTACAACGGATAGATTCTGCTGTCAATCGTCCCGCTTTATTTGATGACTTTCAAACGCCCCTTACCTGCAGAACCGCCCCCGGACGGCTTATCCGGGTCGGGATCAGACTCCACACTTTTTAGTGGCTCCGGCGGTGGATCACCACCGATCTGTGGCAAAGTCCCGTCCTCCAACATTTGACCAACAGCCTTGGCAATGGTTAGGCATTGTTTCATACACACCTTGTAAGCCGGACACATGGTGCAATCAGCCTCACCTCCGGCAGATTTGAGGCTGTGCACCAGAAGTTCAACACTATCGAGCTGCGACAAAGGGACAAAGTACATAAGCTTCCTTCAGTCTGAGTTACAATTTCAACCAGCCATCTCGCGTTCAGCAACCTTTACAAACGCCCGTAATTTATCCATCATTTTCTGGAAATCGTTCGGACGCAACGATTGCGGACCATCACTGGAAGCCTCCTCTGGACAAGGATGCACCTCAACCAGCAATCCATCCGCCCCGGCGGCAGCGGCGGCATAGCACATCGGCGCAACCAAATGAGCATGACCTGTGGCATGTGAAGGATCGATCATCACCGGCAGATGGGTCTGTTGCTTGAGTACCGGAACAGCAGAAATGTCGAGGGTGTTACGGGTCGCGGTTTCAAAGGTGCGGATACCACGCTCGCAAAGGATAACCCGACGGTTTCCTTCGGAGAGGATATATTCGGCACTCATCAAAAATTCCTGAATGGTGGTTGCCATCCCGCGCTTCAGCAGGATCGGCTTATCGAGCTGACCGAGCATCTTCAGCAAGGCGAAGTTCTGTGTATTGCGCGCGCCGACCTGCATAATATCGGCGTATTTGGCGACCAACTCCACATCACGCGGGTTGACCACTTCCGTCACAATCGGCAGTCCAGTCTTTTCCCGCGCTTCGGCCAACAGCTTTAAACCGTCCTCTTCCATCCCCTGGAAGGAATATGGGCTGGTGCGGGGCTTAAACGCACCGCCGCGCAACAAACGAGCTCCCGATTTTTTGATCTCGACAGCTGTTTCACAGATCTGTTCACGGCTTTCTACCGCGCAAGGTCCAGCCACCACAATGAATTCTTTGCCACCGATCCCCAGTCCGGGAACGATCTCAATCTCACTCGGCTCCGGCTGCACCTCACGGCTCGCCAACTTGTATGGCTTGAGGATCGGCACAACCCGTTCGACCCCAGTCATCGATTCGATAATCTGCAGCTTTTCCTTGCCACGCTCATCACCGACCGCGCCGACCACATTGCGGGTTTCACCATGAATGACATGTGGCTGGTATCCAAGGGCGACAATCTTCTTTTCGACGTCAGCCAGAGCCTCTTGTGAAGCTCCCTTTTGCATAACAATAATCATTTGCTACTCTCCTTTAGTCGTTCTGACATTAAAGGCAAAAGGCCGCCCGATGCTCCCGGCGGCCTTTAATTTTCAAATACAAAAAAGAAAAACCATGGAAGAACCTTGCTGCCGGTCTGCCATGGTTTTGTGTGATCCGAAGAACTTACCTCTTACAGACCTCTTCCCGTGGCAGACGGCTTAAAAAAACCGAAAGACCAAAAGAAAAAGCGAGAAAAGGAAGTATAAAAAGTCATCTTCGTCCACCTGTTAAGTTGAAATTCTGACGCAGTTTAAACGGGAAAGACACGGCAATGCAAGGACTTTGTCCGGTTATTTAAAACCAGCCTCAATCATCAGCCATTTTTCCTTGACAGCTTCAGGGGCATTGGTTATAAACGTGTCTCGTTTCGCCCAGATAGCTCAGTCGGTAGAGCAGAGGACTGAAAATCCTCGTGTCGGCAGTTCGATTCTGTCTCTGGGCACCATAAATATCAAAGGGTTACGGCTTTTGCTGTAGCCCTTTTTGCTTCTGTGTAGCCTTTCGTGTAACCCCTAAACCTCGCTTCCCCAATCCCACCTTGGTGCTAAGGACCCAGCATCGAGAACAGTCGAGCCTGTAAGTGGTGTTGCCCATTTCAGTGGTTGACCACATATCCCATCGCTTTGTAACCACGCAGGCGCTTATTCCACATGCGGACAAGCTGAGAGTGATCATGCTCATAATAATCATAGATACGGACATCTGACTTATGGCTGTGCTCACGATGCAACCGCCCAGCATACTGCTGTAGGGTCCCTTTCCAGGAGATAGGCAAGGCCAGAAATAGCGTATCCAGTGGGGGATGGTCGAAACCTTCACCGATCAACCGCCCAGTTGCTAATAGAATTCTTGGCGCGGCTGCATCCTCTCTAGCTCAGAGAGTACTGACGTGCGCTGTTTCTTCGGCAAACGCCCATGCAGAACAAAACAGTTCT
>CALZLE010000432.1 GCA_945788205.1 uncultured Desulfuromonadales bacterium | reverse complement strand
GGGCATTACAGGAGTTGCGAAGAATTTGGTCGATTTACAGGATTTGCTCGATAATCTCCATGCCGACTCTTTTCGGCAGGTGTTTTTAAAGAGTCAGAACCAGACAGAGGTGATCGATTTTAATGACGTTAAGCAGCCGGCTCTGACATTTTCTATCCAGCTGGAAGGGGTATTTTAGCGATGTCCCAAAAAGCCTTCTTCAGCGCAGTATGGGAACAAAGTCGTTCCTGGGTATACGTTATATTTATTGTTGTATTGCTCTCTATTGCATTGCTTGTTTACCAGACGCAGGTTGTTGCCCCGGAAACTGAGAAGTTGTTGCAGCGACAAAGTTCACTACAGAAGAAACTTCAGAATCGTAACAACAAGTTAGTGGAATCAGGTGTGCCGGTTTCGGCCGTTGAGCAGATGGAAAAAGACCTGAATGAATTTTCGTCGCTAATTCCAGAGAAACAGAAGTTTGCCGATTTTATCGGCGATCTCTTTCACTGGGCTGATCAGACCGGGTTGAATATCCGACAAATTTCCTATCAACCGAAGATCGATAAGGAAACCTCATACCTTCATTACGGCTCGAACTTTTCTGTGCAGGGCCCTTACAGACAATTGAAGAAATTTATTCATCTACTGGAAAATTCCGACCGCATTTTGATTATCGAAAAAATTGGCTTGACGGGTAAGCGTAGCAAGAACAGTTCAGCGTCAGTTACTTTGCAGATCGACCTGACGACCTTATTTCAGGAGGGCTCGAAATGAGTCGTTCTCGCTTACTACTTCTTTTGTTGATTTTATTGCTGGGAGCGGTGTGGTATGCCTGGCAAAATACTCCGCAGCAGCAGAAAGTTGGCAGCGCAAATATTGCAATTAAAGGTAAGCCGGAGAGCGCTGTGGATCGTGGAGAGACGTTCAGTATTGTTTCTCTCGATGTTACCGGTGGAGAAAAGCTGACTTATAATGAGCCGAAACGAGATCTTTTCCGGCCACTTTATCGTTCTTCCGTAGTGAAAAAAACTGTAGCTTCGCCAAAACCATCGCCGGTTGTTGTCGCACCTCCACCTCCGCCTCCGCCTCCGCCAGTAATTCCAAACCCTGCTGTGCGGCCAGCAATGGGACCGAAACCAATTCCACCGTTGAAAGTCCTTGGCTTTTTGCAAAAGGGATTAGAAACCACGGTGTTTTTGGTTTCAAGGCAGGGGGATGTCTATCTGGTGAAAAAAGGTGATCGTTTTGCTGATGGTCTTTTTGTTCGCGAGTTGGATAGCGCGACAATTGTGGTCAGCCGCGGACAAAATGATCAGGGCATAACTTTATATGTCAGTGAGAATAAAACCTCGAGAATGGCGATTCCGAATGTTTCTTCCGGGAGATCCACTGCGCCGGCATACAAAGGACCTGCACCAAAAGCGGAGATGCCGGAAGTAGATGATGAATAATAGATTTAGCGATTTAAGCTATTTAAAAATGGGAGTTCGATAAGCATGCGATACTTGATCAGACAATGGTCAGTCCGCTTTGGTTTCCTCCTGCTGCTAGCAATGCTTTTGTCAAGTTGTGCTGCTGGACGTGGGGATTATAACCGGGGCGAGAAGTCTCTGACAATGGGCAGTTACGATCAGGCGGTGGCTTCTTTGCTGACGGCTGTTGAAAAGAACCCGAAAAATCCCTCGTATCGCTTGAAGCTTAATCATGCGCGCGTTAAAGCCTCACAGGAGCACAAGGATCTGGGCGACCTGTTTTTTGCCCAGGAAAACTACCTTAAAGCCGAAGAGGAATATCAGCTTGCCGTTGATCTCGATGGTTCAAACTTTACGGCTGCTGAGGCGCTGCAGATTTCAATTAAATACTTGCAGGCAGAAAAACTGACCGCTGATGCTGAATCCTTGTTGAACGCGAGAAGATATTTACAGGCAAAGGCTGCTTTGGATAGCGCGATCAGCTTGGTCGCAGATTTCATGCCGGCTTTAAAACTGAAAGAAAAACTCAAAAAAACGGCCTATACGGTGATCGATGGTGTCGAGCTGGAAGTCACTTCGGATCAGCCGATTACTCTGAACTTTACAGATGCAAAGTTGCCGAACGTATTCGAAATTCTCACCGATCTGTCTGGTATCAATTTTATTCTTGATGAAGATGTTCGCGGTAATAACACCACGCTTTTTTTGGAGCGGGCGACATTCGCACAGGCTCTTGAATTGTTGTTGCGGATGAATAAGCTGGATAAGAAAATTCTGAACAGCAAAACCATCATCCTGTTTCCGAAGACCCGTGATAAGCAGAAGCAGTTCGAGGATCAACTGATCCATACGTTTTATCTGTCAAATATTGATGCTAAAAAAGCTGTTAATCTGTTGCGGACCATGTTGCAGGTGCGCAAAATTTATGTTCACGAAGAATTAAATGCCATTATTATCCGCGACACCGCAGCCGTTATCAAGTTGGCGTCGAAAATTCTCGAAGCAAACGATCGTTCAAATTCGGAAGTTGTTTTCGATCTTGAGCTGATCGAAGTCAACCACACTGACAATCGTGAGCTTGGTCTCAAGTTGAGCAACTATTCCATCGGCGCAGGACTGGCAATACCTGACGCAGCGGCAATTGCATCGTCCGGCTTAACGGCTGGTGATGCGCTAACTGGTTTGATCGATGGAACCGATGGGTTCAAGGAGTTGACGCCCTTTTATGCGATCCCGACGGCATCTTTTCGGCTGATGAAAACTCAGGTTGATGCTGAGGTTTTGGCCAGTCCGAAAATTCGGGTTAAAAACAAGGAAAAAGCCAAGGTTCATATCGGAAGCCGTGAGCCAGTTATTACTGTGACGATCAACGGTGATCAAACTTCAGAAAATGTTCAGTATGTCGATGTCGGCGTCAAGCTGGACGTTGAACCGATCATACAGCTTGATAATACCATCGTTACAAAGTTAGGGCTTGAGGTCAGCAACGTTTCCGGGCGTGAAACCACCAGTAGCGGTACGGCGGTTCTGACGATTTCCACAACCAACGCCAATACGGCGCTTACCCTCAAAGATGGTGTCCAGACGATCATCGGTGGATTGATCCGTGATGATAAGACGACGACCAAAAATATGATTCCGTTCTTGGGTGATATTCCCATCCTTGGTGAGCTTTTCAATGGCACAGACAAAACTGCGATTAAGCGGGAAATTCTGCTCTCAATCACGCCGCACATTGTCAAGTCGGTTTCGCTCCCTGCCCACGATGTTGCCAGTATCTGGTCCGGTGGAGAAGATGATCTGAAGTATGGGCGTAATTTCGGTTCTTTTGCTGCAGAGTACTCAGCCGCTCAAAAGGGCTTGGAGCCAGAAGTTCAATCGCCAATGATGTCGGATGAAGCGCCTGTTCCGTTTGTAGAAGAGCAGCCAGTGCAAGGGCCAGTCCCCAGTTCCCCAGCCGAAATCGCTGTTCCCGAACCTGCGACGGTTACCGAACCAGTGGTTCCCGAACCTGCAGTCCAAACTCCCACATCCATGAGGGTTCAGGTTGCAAAAGAGCCGATCGCCGAAGTTAAAATGCCACAAGCTGAGCAACCGCTGACTGTTGCCAAGCCGATGGTCTACATTAAGGGCTCGGAGTTGGTCAACGTGGCTGAACCGTTCTCACTGGTATTTTACGTTGATGAAGTAGAAGATCTTTTCAGCGCACCACTTTATGTGCAATACGACGAAGAAATGTTCGAATTTCTCGGCGCGACTGAAGGGACTTTTTTGAAGCAGGGGATAAGCCCAACTATTTTTACTCACACGGCTCTTGAAGGTTCTGGCCGGATCATTGTCGGTCTCAAGCAAGGTGCAGGTGGAAAAGGGATTTCTGGCGGTGGAGAGCTCTTCTCCATGAGCTTCAAGGCGAGAAAAGCAGGAACTGGTCTGATTGAGCCGACGCGTACCAACTTCCGCAATCCTCGCGGCGTACGTTTGAAAGTCGACTCGATCGGCATGGAGATTGAGGCTCAGTAGTCGAGCTGATTTATTGCTGATGCCGAGTTTTCGTCTGCCAAATAAATCCGGTTTGACATTAATCGAACTGGTCATTGCCATTGCGCTTATGGGAATATTAGCCGCAGTAGTTATCCCGATGGCAGAAGTGACCGTGACCCGGACCAAGGAGTTAGAATTGCGCCGGGCACTACGGCAGGTCCGGACCGCCATCGATGAATATCATAAGGATTACCAGGAGGCGGTGACGCAGAAAAAGATTTTTGCCACCGTTGATGCGACAGGATATCCAGAAGAACTGGAAAAGTTGATAGAAGGAAATGATTGGGGCGGGATGTACTCTTTCAAAAAGAAGTATCTTCGCCGAATTCCTGCCGACCCGTTTGATAAATATGACGATGGTTGGGGATTACGCTCTTATTCCGACGAGCCAGATACAACTGTCTGGGGCGGAAACGATATCTATGATATTTATACCCAGAGTGATGATATTGCTCTGGATGGCAGCTACTATCGTGACTGGTAAATAATGATTAAAATCAGTAAGATTGCAAATAGGCGTGGCTTTACCATTTTTGAATTACTGGCAGTAATGATGATTCTAGGAATTCTTGCGTCGATTGCAATCCCCTCGTATAAACGCAGTCAGATGAAGGCCCGGGAATCGGTTCTCGCAGAAGACCTCTATCAAATCCGCAAAGCGATTGATGCTTACTTTGCCGATAATGCGGCTTATCCCGACAGTCTGGAACAATTGGTGGACAGTAAATATCTGCGTGGTGTACCGATTGATCCATTTACGCGTCAAAATGACAGTTGGGAATGTGTTCCGCCTGAGCCGGCTGCCAACGGTCAACTGGCGCAGGGTGGTTGTTTTGACATCCACAGTGGTAGTGATTTGATCGGTGGTAATGGCACCCCATATCGAGATTGGTAGGTCATGATACAGCTATTTAATGTGACCAAAAGCTATGGTGGTGAGTCGCCAGCGGTAAAAGATCTGACGATCCAGATTCCCAAAGGGGATTTTGTTTATGTGACCGGTGCTTCCGGTGCGGGAAAAACAACCTTTCTGCGCATGCTCTACGCGGCTGAAAAGCCGACCCGTGGCCAGATTCTTATCAATAATCAGAATATAACCCGTATTCGTGGTCCGCAAATTCCTTATCTGCGTCGAAAAATTGGCGTCGTGTTTCAGGATTTCAAGCTCTTGCAAAGCCGTACTGTTTATGAAAATGTTGCTTTTGCCCTTGAAGCACAGGGGAAGAAGCGCTATGAGGTGAGTAAGAAAGTCTATCAGGCTCTTAAAGAGGTTGGCTTAGAGCATCGTCTGCAACGTAAGCCGCTGGAGTTGTCCGGTGGCGAGCAGCAGCGGATCGCGATTGCCCGGGCGTTGGTTGTCGATCCATTAATTCTATTGGCGGATGAGCCGAGTGGTAATCTCGATATGGATGTTACGCTCGACATTATGAGGTTGTTTAAAAATGCAAATGCTCGTGGCACAACAGTGCTGCTGGCGACCCATGACCACAGTTTGCACCAGCGCTTTCCCCGGCGGGTCATAACTTTGGAAGATGGAAAGTTGATTGCTGATCAGCAATCGTATCAGGGCTGATTTGTTCGGCCAATATTGATTTTATCCGGAGGGTCCAGCTGTGCTGGAAAATATCCGTTATTTTTTTCGCCGGGCCGTACGCAATATGCGACAATGGCCACTCCTTTGCACCGCAGCAATTTTGACGATGGCGGTCGCTCTCGCCACCGTTGCGACTTTTTTTCTGGTGGTTATCAACATCGAGCAACTCGCGTCCAACTGGACACGTGAGATTCAGGTTGTTGCCTATCTGGAGAAAGCCCCAAACAAAAAAGAATTGCCCTCCCAGCTTGAAAAAATAAAAAAATTCCCCGAAGTCGATTCGGTTATTTACGTTTCACCAACCGAGGCGATGGAGAGGTTCAAAGATCGTTTGGCGACTGATGCTAATTTGTTAGAAGGTGTCGGGCGTAATTTATTACCCGCATCGTTCGAACTGACGCTGTACCCAGAATATCGGAATCAGCAGGGGATCAACAAGGTTATTGAACAGCTAGACAATGCGGTAGAGATCGATGACCTGCGTTATGGGCAAAAATGGCTGGAGAGGTTTAATACTTTTGTCGATATGCTGCGTTTTGTCAGTTTAGTCTTGGGTAGTTTTCTTTTGTTCGCAGCTCTGTTTATCGTCTCCAATACCATCAAGCTGACACTCTATGCTCGGCGTGACGAACTGGAAATTATG